>NC_006138.1:1930000-2152500 GCF_000025945.1 Desulfotalea psychrophila LSv54
GCTAAGTTCGGAAGGGATAACCGCTGAAAGCATCTAAGCGGGAAGCCTACTCCAAGATTAGATTTCCCATGATTTAAAATCATCTGAAGGCTCGTTGTAGACCACAACGTTGATAGGTCGGGTGTGGAAGAGTGGTAACACTTGGAGCTAACCGATACTAATAAGCCGTGCGGCTTATCCATATCCTTGATTATGCTATTAAGAAACTAACTGAATACTCTATATTTAATTAAGAACGCCGAATTTTTTCGGTGGCCATAGCGAAGAGGCTCCACCCGTTCCCATTCCGAACACGGAAGTTAAGCTCTTCAGCGCCGATGGTACTGCATGGGAGACTGTGTGGGAGAGTAGGTCGCCGCCGAATTTTATATATAAAAGCCCAAACTATTAATTTAGTTTGGGTTTTTTTTTGTTTAAAATATGTAAAGACTACATGCAAGTAAAGATAGAGTAATGCCAGTTTGATTTGTTCAAAAAACGATTGAAATCAATGCATTAAAGAGATTTCGTCCGTTCCCATTCCGAACACGATGCGAAACAGGAGTTTACGCTTACCTGGAGTCTCGTTGCCCTCGCTTATTTCAGCGCCGATGGTACTGCATGGGGTGATCCTCCCCCGATATTGTGGAGTCCATATTAACTCGTTATAATACGAGGAACAGGAGGCTCACATGGTTATACAAAAGCGTAGAAAATATGATGCAGATTTTAAACGTAGTACTGTTCTTTTAAGTCTAGAACCTGGTAGAACTATTAGAGAAATTGCAGATAATCTAGGCATTCATGTGGATTTGATCTATCAATGGAGAAAAAAATATGAAGAGCAGGGAGAGATAGCGTTCCCTGGTAACGGTATTCCAGCCCTTACTGCTGAGCAGAAAAAGATCAAAGCGCTTGAGAAAGAATTGAAGAATATCACTATGGAGAGGGACATTCTAAAAAAAGCCATGGCCATTTTCAGCAGAACACAGTGATGCATTATACTTTTATCAGGAATCATCACTCTCATTTCACTGTGAAGAAAATGTGCCAGACTCTTTTGATCTCAGAGAGTGGTTACTATCGTTGGTTGCAGGAACCAATTTCAAAGCGCTGCAGAGAGAATAACATTCTTAAAAATCGCATCCAGGAGCTCTATGTTGAGCATGGTGGAATGGTTGGTAGTCCTATGGTTACAGCTGATTTGCGAGCAGAGGCTCAGTTTGCAGATGTGGGGAAAAATCGTGTCGCTCGAATTATGAAAGAGTCTTCAATACAGTGTAAATCTTTAAAGAAGTACAAAACTACGACTGACTCGAATCATGCTTTTCCGGTTGCACCAAATATCTTGAACAGAAATTTCACTGTTGCAGCCCCCAATAAGGTTTGGGTTGGTGATATAACCTACATCAAGGTAGGCAACAAATGGGCATACTTGTCTGTTTTTATAGATCTTTATTCTAGAATAGTTGTTGGTTGGGATCTGAGTACGTCACTTGAAAAAGAATCTACAATCTGGGCACTACGTAAAGCAATTTTGCGAAGAAACCCACCCAAAGAAATGCTTGTCCATAGCGACAGAGGTGTTCAGTACGCAAGTAAGGAATATAGACAGCTACTCCAAGAAAAAGGCTTCAGGCAAAGTATGAGTCGTAAGGGTAATTGCTGGGATAATGCTGTTGCAGAGTCCTTTTTTCATACGTTGAAAACACAATATATCCATCATAGGAGTTTTAGAGATATTGAAGCAGCAAAATATGGGGCTTTTCCAGTACATCGAGGCATACTACAACCGTAGAAGAAGGCCTTCAGCTAATGGGTCCAAAAGTCCTGCAAAGTCCACAGAGCAGTTTTATTTGTTCCAAAAATAGCTTGAGTGACGCTCCACAAAGCTGGGGTAAGCTCAATTTTCTTAGAAAAGGCCAGCCTAATCTCTCCCTCGGCAACAGCAGGTAAAAGATTCGAGATAGGGAGATGATAGATACCAGAAAGTGCATAAAAGCATAATAAAAATAACCCTTTGAAGATACCGTAGGATGGGCAAAGAAAAGCTGCGGAGCGGCGGAGCGTGCCCATCACAGCTTACCCCTCCCAAAATATTTTCTTTTGACGTTCCAATACCCCGAATAAAATTCCTACCGACCCTTCTGACCATTTTTTGCAGTAGTGCTCTTGCCTTGCCCCCTCCCTCTCTGTATATTTAAAGAATTTAATTGTAGTGGCGGAAATTTTTTTTTCATCAAATTTATATTTTTTGGAGGTGTAGTGGAAAAATTTTTATACCTCACTGAGGTGGAGTGGGCTGATACTTGGGTGAATGGGGGGGGGATTCCTATTTTGCTGGCAAGCTCTTATTTAAGTGAAAAAAGAGAAGGAATATTTACCCCAGATGAAAACTTAATTCATAAATCTAGTTTTCCAATTCCAGAATTGCGCCAATTTGGTATCCACATCGAGGGAGTTCAAGGCCTGAATATGAGCAATAATTCCTTTAATGGTAGAAAGATGCCTGAATTAAGAAATGCATCATACTATCATGAGGATGGTTTGATCCTTTCATTTTGTGATGTGTTTAGCGTTGAAATTGCTAGAAAAATGGGTAAAAAAGTATGTGTTAAGATCTTCAATATTGAAAATTTGGGGAAAGTCATTGATAAGCAAGTTGGTTCTAAAGGAATCATGAGGAATTGCAAATACACGTATGATCATCAGCGTAATCATTTTCTTAAGTCAAAGGAAGATGAATGGCAACGCGAATATCGATTATTTTGGAAAAAGGAAGATTCTGTACGGGTAGAGATACCAACTGGAACGGCTGAATTGGTCACCATCCTTGAATAAATTTAATAACATTCAAATTGGTTATTATTCTATTTTAACCGGTGAGTTTCATATTAATAGTTAGGAGGTAGTTGTGTTAAATTTGAAAAATGTACGAATTGATAATTGTGGAACAGGAATAAGTGCTCCTAAAGATGCAAAAATAAATGCTGATGGACTTGAGATAACAAACACTAAGCAAGCTATTGAGTTGAGAGATCCTCCTAGTTTAATGATAAAGTTAGGGTTGCCTGAAAACACTCCTCCAATGTATTTAATTGATGCAATGAAAATTCTAGAAGGTAATAAAAAGTTACCAGATAAAAAACGAATAGATAGTTTAAAGAACTCACCTTTGGTTGAATGGCTTGGTACTGCTGCTGATTTAGCTACAATCGGTTGTGTTTTACTTTCAGCACAAACGCAAGGTTTAATATCATCTACATTAGAAAGAATATTTGCCTAAAAAACTACTAACAAGCCAATCAACTGGACAAATAACGGCTGGCTGTTTTCGCTCCGCTCAAGTTGAGCCAACAGTCATTTGCCAGTTATTAGGGGCGTTAGGTCGTGGAATTTACTACGGAGATTATTGAAAATGATAGGAAGCCTTATATCTCTTTTAGACAAGCTTACGGAATTGGTTAAGCATAAGAAGCAAATCAAAGATGATAGGTTTAAAGATTTGGTCAAACCTATTTATGAAGAGTTGCAGAAAGTACACAAGGATTATGTGCTATTCATGGAGGCTTCAAAGGCAATGCTTGATTCTGACTTAAATGTCAGTGAAATATCAAGAAAGTTTATGGCGGACAGGCTTGAACAAGAGGCTATTAGAAGCAGTATTATTTCTATGGTCAGATGTTTCCGAGAAGATCATAAAAACAAGCAGTATTCAGAGTTTTATGAGGCGGTTCTACATTATTTTTATGGCACAGATTTGCGTGGCCGTGATACTCCATCTAATGGCCTTCTAAGTGAGATGCAAAAATGGGTGAATTCAGAGAGAACCGCAGAGTTTGCACTGTCTCGTACTGATAACACTCAAGTCAGAAAAATCTTAGAACAAATAGTATCTAACGTTCTTGGTGATTTACGTAATCATTGGGGAGAGGTTTCAAAAGAATATGCAAAACTACTTACTAATAAATAACATAACCCGACATTCAACCCGGACTTCGCAAAAGTGCGGAGCCAGTTAATTCATCGTTATATTTTTCATAGGAAATCATTAGGGTCCCAATATCTGACAGATATGGACACTGGCGAACCACTGTTGCCGGAACCTCAGGTGCAAGGCGCCAAGTAAAAACAGCTTGTTATCTGTCTGGATTGATTGGTAATACCTGCTGTTTTCGGTTCTGATTGACTTTAGTGGCTAAGGTAAAGGAATCGGAATCAGTAAAAATCAGGGAGGATGAAATGCTCAAAAGAGAGAACACCGGCTTTATTGGCGCAGATATCCAGCAGAGGGAAATCAATGATTAAGTATATTATATTAGGATTAGGGCTGTTTGCATCTGTAGCATCAGCTGCAGAATTAGATTGTAGTAAGGCCAGCAATACCCTTGACATCAATGAATGTGCAGCTCTTGAATTAGAAGGTGCTGAAAAAGAGATGCAGCGTTATTTAGGCAAAAGTATCAAACAATATAGTTTCGACCCAGCAGTTGTTGATTCTATTAAAGTGGCCCAGCAATCCTGGTCACAGTATGAAAAATCTCACTGTGACTCTGTTTATACAGTGTGGCGAGATGGAACCATTAGAGGGGCGATGGCACTGAGTTGCCAAATCAGGCTGACTGAGCGTCGCACCCATGAGCTGTGGTTCGAATATCTGTCAGATGTGGAGACTAGCGAATCACTGTTGCCGGAACCTCAGGTGCAAGGCGCCGAGTAAAAACAGCTTGTTATCTGTTTGGATTAATTGACAATGACTACTGTTTTCGGTTTTAATTGACTTTAGTGGCTAAGGTAAAGGAATCGGAATCAGTAAAAACCAGGGAGGATGAAATGCTCACAAGAGAGAACACCGGCCTTATTGTCGTAGATATTCAGGGAAAACTTGCAGGTCTGGTGCAGGACAGTGCAAGGCTTATCGTCAACACCACCCTGCTTATTAAGGGGGTAAAGGCCCTCAATCTGCCAATTTTATGGTTGGAGCAGAATCCTGAGAAATTAGGGGGGACGGTGCCGGAGATAGCTTCAGCTTTGAGCCCGAACAGACCGATACCGAAGTATACATTTGATGCCTGTGGGGCTGAGGCCTTTATTCAGGCGGTGCAGGAGTCGAATATCACTAAGTGGTTGGTCTGTGGTATTGAGGCCCATATCTGTGTCTATCAGACAGTTTTGAGTTTGCTTGAGCTTGGCCATGAGGTTGAACTGGTCTGTGACTGTGTCTCTTCCAGAACGACATTCAATAAGGAGCTGGCCATTGCTAAGCTCACCTCTAAGGGGGCGGGTATGACAGGCCTTGAGATGTGTCTCTATGAGTTGGTTGCTGACTGTCGGGCTGCAGAGTTTAAAGAGATACTGCGACTCATTAAATGATGGGCCCATTTCGAAGAGTTCAGCCTGGTTTACAGGACCTTATCCCAAATTAATTGGCCTATGAGTTTTGAGAGGAGTCAGGTTGAATAATTATTTTGCAAGTCCATTTTCCGGTAAGTCGCTGCAAGAGCAGGTGACTAATCCTAACATCATCGTTGGTAAGAACAGCTATTATTCCGGTTATTATCATCAGCACAGTTTTGATGATTGTGCCCGTTACCTGTCTGCCGACAGAGATGATGTTGATAGGTTGATAATTGGTAACTACTGTTCCGTTGGCTCTGGTGCGGTGTTTATGATGGCCGGAAACCAGGGTCATAGGCCGGATTGGGTAACGACCTTTCCCTTTTTTTATCAGAATAATCCTGATTTTAATGGGGCAGTTGATGGATTTGCCAGAGCAGGAGACACAGTCATTGGCCACGAGGTGTGGATAGGCACAGAGGCCATGATCATGAGCGGAGTTCGAGTGGGTGATGGTGCTATTATTGCCAGTCGCTCCCTTGTCACCAGAGATGTAGAACCCTATTCAATTGTGGGGGCAAATCCTGCCAAGCATATTCGGTTTCGTTTTTCAGAAATTGAAATTGCCATGCTATTGGAAATGCAGTGGTGGCATTGGCCTGATGAAAAGGTCAAAGAGGCAATTCCCCTATTGTGTTCCTCTAACATTTCAGCATTATATGAGTTTTGGCAAAATCAGGAATACCCAGAATAAATAACTATGTCTGGTTTTTCAACAGGTGGTAATTAGCACCACCTGTGAGCATTTTTAAGATTATTTTCCACCCTTGCCAAAGCCACAGACCGGATAGTGGCAGCAGTCACAGCCCTCACAAAATCCACCATGACCGAGGGCAGCAATATCCTCTCGTTTGATCTCTACTCCGGCAAGGAGTCGCGGTACAATTAGATCAAAGATGCTTATGGCATGATACATCACACACCCCGGCAGACCGAGGAGGGGGATCCCCTCAAGGTGTGCCAGCATAAACATGGCCCCGGGCAGGACAGGTGCACCGTAACTGATAATATCTGCCCCTGAATCCCGAATGGAAGCCGGGGTTTGATCATCGGGGTCAACGGACATCCCACCGGTGAGCACGATCATTTCCGCACCCTCCTTTTGGAAGTCACGGATTGCCTCCACCGTTTTTGCCCGATCATCGGCGACAAGGCGCTGGCCGAGCACCGTACAGCCAAGTTCAGCGAACTTAGACCGGAGGATGGGGCCAAAGGCATCGTCAATACGACCCTTGAAGATTTCGCTTCCGGTGGTAATAATCCCCACCTTAAGGGACTTGAGGGGACGGACCTCCAAGAGGGGCTGGGCTGCAAGGGCCTCCGCCTCTGCTACTACTGCCCCGTCAATGACGAGAGGAATAACCCGAATACCGGCCAGGGAACGTCCCTCTGCCACCACCTGATTATTATGGATGGTGCTACAGATAACATTATCAATCATATTTAACTGCTGCAGGGCATCGACATCAATACGGAGTAAACCCCTTCTTGCCGCCTTGACCGTAACCTTCCCCTCCGAGGGCGGGCTGAGGAGGATGCCCTCACCGGCCACTGCTTCGGAGATACGTATGGCCGCATCATCTTCATGGAGATAGCCATCTGCCGGGTCATAGATATAGAGGTTCTCCTTACCAATGGCCAGAAGCTCAGGGATATCCTCTTCCTTAATGAGATGACCGCGCCGAAAGGCGACTTCCTTGGTCTTTCCGGGAATTATTCTGGTGACGTCGTGGCATAAAATAGTACCGACTGCATTTTCTACGGCAATTGTTTTCATATCTTTTTTCCTCTGCGATTAATCTGTTAGCCAGCCATCTCGTAAATAGTCCTTGAGAAATGAGTAGACTCCGAGCCATATGATAAAGAGTACCGGTAGACCAACAACGATAGATGCTGTTTGTAAGATGGATAGGGGTCCATCGATAAAGAGCATTCCCGTTGGAATAAATCCCAGGACAATAGCCCAGAAGAGTCGATTCCAGTGAGCCGGTTCTTCATCCGGTTGTAACTGTTTAGTCGTTGATGCGCTGAGGGCAAAGGAGACTGCATCCAGGGTTGTTGCCATGGAGATGGCCATTACCAGAGCGTAGAGCAGTTTATAGAGAGGGGCCCAGGGAAGGAAGTCGGCAATTTGCATGATCACTGTTGCCCCCTTGTTGGTCTTAACAAGTTCCACCACATCCAGCTGTCCTGTTAGTTGCAGATGAAGGCCAAAATTACCAAAGATTAGATAGAAGAGGCCACAGCCTAAGGAGGCAAGGATGACGGGGCCCAGAACCACTTCACGTACCGTTCTGCCCCGGGATATTTTTGCTATAAAGAGGCCCATAAATGGGGCATAGGCCACAAACCAGGCATAGTAGAACACCGTCCAATCTTTAACAAAGCTTGTTTCACTTGAGGGATCCATCCAGGTTGCCATCCGCACTATTTCTGTGGTCAAAAGGCCAAGAGAGGCAAGGGAGGTCTCTATGATGAAAACGCTGGGACCGACTATCAGGACAAAGAGGAGGAGGAAAAGGGCAGCATAGACATTGAGATCGGAGAGTTTGCTCAGGCCATTTTTTAATCCTAGATAGGAGGTCATGCAAAAGAGCATGGTAATTCCCAACAGGGTCAAAAACTCCAGTTGAAAGGAGGGGGCAAAGCCAAAGACAGAGACCAGACAGGCGGCGATGACGGGTACACCAATGCCCAGAGCGGTGGCGGAACCTGCCACAAGGCCTGCCATGAAGAAAATATTAATGACCTTGCCCGGCCAGTGATTGGCCCTCTCGCCCAGTACGCCTTTACAGGTTTGGGCAATATTGAGAATGGGGACCTTCTTCACATAATAGTTATAGGCCATGGGGACAGCCAGAGTTGCATATATGGCCCAACATACCGGCCCCCAATGAAAGAGGCCATAGGCGCCTGCCCATTCGATAGCCTTTTTTGAGCCAACCGTCTCTCCTTGGAGTGGATAGCTCATATAGTAGGCCCACTCTATGGCGCCACCAAAGAGTACGCCCGCCCCGACTCCAGCACAGATAAGCATGCCAATCCATGAAAATGTTGAATATTCCTTCTCTTCGCCAAGTTTCTTATCCCCGAGGGGGCCAAAGGCGAGCCAAAGGACAAAGATAAAGGAGACAAGGCCTGCGAGCATATAGAGCCAACCTAATTCGTTTGTTATAAAATGAAAGGCAATGCCTATATATTTTGCACTTGCCTTTGGAGCAAGAAGTAGGGGCAGGCAGGAGGAGATAACGAGAAAGACAACCCAGAAAAAAGAGGTGTAGCAAATATTTCTTTGGGTTGCGTTCTCCTCTGGGGGGCAAATTTCATTCATAACGGGGCTCAGAATAGTTATTGTAAAAAAATGGGTAGGGATGGATCCCTATTTGGTATTGGAGAGTACCTTATGCTTTTTCTGTCCGGTGTGGCAATATGGATTGTTAATCCTTAACTCTCTTTCTGTAAACATAGGTCATGACGACGAGATAGATGCTGGTATTCTGCCCTTGTATTGATCTTGATAAAGGGGCCAATGTCCTGCATTTTTATGAGACGCAGGCGCAGGGATGCTTGCCCGAGGAGGTCTCTTGTTTCAAGACATCCTTCCAGTTGGGCCACTTTTTCCCACCAGGAGAAAGGGATAATGATTGGGTCTCCCCGCATATCCTGTTGGGTGGGGGCTATCCAGGACTCCTTATCCTGTGAATAGGCATCGATCAGATAATCTATTGTCTTCTCGTTTAACAGGGGCAGGTTTCCCGGAATGACCATGCAACCGTTAATATCCTCGCTACAGGCAAGGCATTTAAGCCCTGCCTGTAGGAACTGTAGTTGCCCCTCTGCCTGATCATGACAGATGACAACTTCACATTCCCCTGTATCAACATGCTTCAGTAAAGACTGTGATTCAGGGGGGAGCACAAGGATAAGTTTTTGCAGGGTAGAGGCCTGGGCAGCATCAATCACCTGTTGCAGCATAGGCTTATTACGAAAAGGGAGAAGAAATTTATTCTCTCCCATCCTCTCAGGCCTGTCTGCCGCAAGAATAATTCCTACCACCTGTGCTTTTTTCAGTTTCATCCTGGTTATACTCCTGCCATAAGGATGGTATCAGCTACAGTCCGTTCGGCAATGGGTACCTTATAGGCTGTTTGCGGTGTCGGTTTCGCGGTGGCAAGTGCTAGTTCTCCAGCCTGACGAGCAGTCTCTTCCGAGATTTTTTTACCGATAAGAAACTCTTCGGCCTCGGGACAGGATTTAGGGTTATTAAAAACCCCATTGAGGCAGATACGGGCTGATGTTACTAATTCACCGTCAAAGCAGAGGGCTACAGCACAGTTAAGCAGGGCAAAATCAATGCTTTTCCGATAGGCAATTTTAGTAAAGGCTGAGCGGGCAGCTGTTTTTGGTACAAATATCTCCCGGACAATTTCACCTGGCTCAAGAACCGTTGACTGTTTACCATGTTCTGCTGAAAAGAACTCAGCTATGGGAATGTCACGCAGGGTGGTTTTTACCACCGCCCCAAGAGCAACAAATGCTGGGGCAGTATCACTGGGGTTTACGGCAATACAGCGATTTACTTGACCGAAGATAGAGTGAAAACGGTGGTCGCCCGGTACAGCCAGACATTTTTTGCCGCCTTTACGGATACAGGGAATTTTTCCGCCAAGTTTATCGGGGTAGCGATAATACCAGCAACGATTTTCCTGGCAAATATTTCCTGCAACGGTACCCATATTACGCAATAGAATAGAGGCCGTTTTGCTGGCAGCGTGGGCAAGACCTGCATATCCACTTAGAACCAGAGGGGATTCCGCTAGTTCGGTGAGTTTTACCAGGGCACCGATATGCAGACCATCCTCATCTTCTCTTATGGCATCCAGACCCGGAATGGTTTTTAAATTGACCACAGTCTCTGGGTATTCGAGCCACAATTCATCTTTAAGGCAGCCCAGTAAATCGGTGCCACCTGCGATGCAACAGGCTTTTTTTTCGCTATCGATAAGAACTTTACTGGCCTCTTCAAGGGAAGAGGCATTTATATGATTGAAAGGTTTCATTATTTCTTTCTCCCCTTTATTTTTCCTAGGGCATTCAGAATTTTATCTGGGGTAAACGGTGTTTCGATAAGACGTACACCGATTGCATTATAGATGGCGTTGGAAAAGGCAGCCAGAGATGGACAGGCCGCACCTTCACCACAGGCAGTCGCCCCAAATGGGTGGGTGGGATCGCCAGGATTTTCTACGATAATAGGAACTACATCACAATCAAGGGAGGTCGCGGGGCGATAATCGATGAAATTCGGGGTCATTAGCCAACCATTTCTTTTATCGACAATACAATCATTGCCTAGCATGGCATTTTCTACCCCATGGCGACAGGTGAGCAGCTGTCCTTCAACTATTTTTGGGTTCAAGGCCTTGCCCACGTCCTGTATCATGTACACCTTCACATTGTCCATCATGCCAGTTTCGGTATCGATATCAAGGCTGACAAACTGAGCACCCTTTTCCTTAGGGATATATACCTCGTCTTTCTTGCCATCCTTAAGACAACGGTCATGGGGAGAGTTATTGCAGTAGTAGCCAATAATTTCATGTCGCCCTCCGTAATGTCCTATGGAACCGAAGGCCTCGGCAAAGGAGATGAGCCTTTCCGGTTCCGCTACCACGTAGATACCCTGCTCGCTTAGGGCAAGTTCTTCTGCTTGAACATTAAGGATTGGTGCGGCAATTTTTAATAGTTGGCGTTTGGCATCGAGGGCGGCCTCATAGGTTGCCCAGCCCTGAATCCAGGTGCCACAGCTATTGGCGACCAGCGTGGCAAAGGGTGTAGAGTCGGTATCTTGGCAGACAATCCCCACTTTTTCATAGGGGAGACCAAGTACCTCTGCGGTGATTTGGCACTGTACAGTATGCTGGCCTTGTCCTATATCAGCTATGGCACAGACAAGGGCCGCGGAACCATCGGGAAAAATTTTCACCATGGCTTCACTGGAGTTACCCACTCCGGGGCGTCCTGCTCCCATGGCAAAGATGCCTACCCCCATACCGGAACGAATTCGGCCAGATTTCTTACTTGGATGTTGCCAGCTGTTCTGCCAGTCAAGTCTTTCTGCGCCAATATCAAGGCACTCTCTGATGGCTGCAGAAGAGACATAGGCAGATTTATATTCCAGAGGATCCCAACCAGCGTCAATATCTCCGGTACGCATGCAGTTTTTCTTGCGAATCTCAATAGGATCCATGCCGAGTTTCTCGGCAGCTACATCCATGGTTACCTCGACGGCATAGGTGCCCTCGGGTGCACCGTAACCCTGCCATCCCACTGCAGGAAAACGGTTGGTGTTGACATAGCGGATCTTCCCACGCAGATGCTTGCAATTATGTGAGTAGAGTACCGCACCCGTGGCTAACATGGCATTCTTGGCTGGATACTTATCTCCACCGGCCCCGGTTTCTTGCCAGTGGGAATAATCCATGGCGACCATGGTGCCATCTTTTTTAAAGCCAATCTTTACATCGGCCTGACTGCCGCGGGACCAAGAACAGATCATCTCTTCTTCACGGGAATAGGCACAGTGTACGGCCTTTTTCAGCTGCAGACAGGCCAGGGAGGCGATGAGCAGATAGTGAGAGGGAAGATTGCGGTCAAGTACGTTTGAGTTTTTGCCTCCAAAACTTGAACCGGTATATGGAGAGATGTAGTTCACCTTATCTGAACCAATTCCCAGGGCCTGAGCAAGACTGTACTTCTCATCGTGCATTCCCTGCGAATGGGTGTAGACCTGGAGGCGAGCACCGTCGTAATTTACCGTACAGCCACGTGTCTCCATGGCAGGACTTTTGGTGTAGGCATACTTGAGATCCTTCATCTCTACTATGACATCGGACTCGGCAAAGCCCTGCTCTATATCACCAAATCCATTGTAATCACTGGGGGTTTTGGTTTTGTAGAGTCCTGTTTCCGGGTCCTGATCACTGAGTTGGGCATGGAACTCCCAATCATGGCAGTTATCTTCTCCCGCAAATACCTGAGGTGCTCCTGGCTTTATGGCATCCTCAAGGGATAAAACAGCCTTCTTCTTATCGTATTCGACTTCAATAAGCGCCCGGGCGGCTTCGGCTATCTCTTTGGTATCGGCGATAACAGCAGCTACCAAATCACCCACATAGTAGAGACTTCCTCTAAAGGCCTTGGGGAAATTTTCGTGGGTCATAATAAGGCGAACACCAGCTATAGCCTCCGCCTTTTCGATATTGATAGAGATAATATCGGCACTGGGATAGGGGCTTCGCAGGATACGGGTCTGCAGCATTCCCTGAAAGAGGTAATCAGCGTAGTATTTTGCCTCACCTGTCACTCGGGCCCGTCCATCTTTTTGGCGAACAGGAACAGCAATAGAACGTAATTTACTCATTTTGCTCCTCCCCACGCATTATCTTAGCCGCCTTGTCTACCGCGGCAAAGATATGTTCGTAGTTACTGCAAACACAGATGTTGCCACCAAGTGCCTCGCGAATTTCCGACTGGCTTGGATTTGGATTTTTATTCAAAAGGCTCTTGGTGGACATGATCATTCCGGCAGAGCAGTATCCGCACTGGGCAGCATATTCCTGTAACCACGCCTCTTGGATAGGGTGCAGTTCACCATTTGCGGCAAGACCCTCTATGGTCTCGATCTCTTTCCCTGTTTGCTCTGTTGCCAAAAGCATACAGGCAAGTTGGGCAACCCCATCAATGAGGATGGTGCAGGCGCCGCAGGCCCCTTCTTCACAGGCCTCTTTAGTTCCTGTAAGACCGAAGGTATTACGTAATACTTCGGCAAGAGTATGGTGAGATTCTACCCAGGCAGGACGTTTTTCACCATTTATCGTTAGGGTAATATATTTACCGCTGCTACGTTCTTCAGACATGAGTTGTTAATCCCCCCTCATGGATATAGATTATTTTATTTTTTGGTAGACCAGGCAATACCGCCAATGATGAGCAAACCACTAATTATATGTACAGATGTAATGGGCTCGCCAATAAAAAAGTACGCAAAAACACCGCTAAGAACCGGCATCCCATAATAGATCATACCCGCATGGGTTGGTCCTGCATGAATAACGGCAAGGTTCCAGAACCACCAGGCCATAAGGGAACAGGCAATACCGGTGAATAAAATACTGAATATAACGAGGCTATTGAGTTTGAAGACAAAGCTTGGTTGCATGATTTCCCAACCAACTGTTGGCATAAGACATATAAGTCCGACAACGGTCATAAGGAAGAGAATAGTTGTCTGGGAAAGTCCCTTTGGCACCTTACGAAAAATAAGGCTGTAAAAGGCAAAAATAATTGCATCCACCAACATGATAATATCGCCGACGGCAAATTTTAGGCCAAGCAATCTGCTTAATTCACCATTGGACACCAGGTAGAAGGATCCTGCCAGGGCTATGAGAGAGCCAATCCAGGTATTAACACTCTGCTTCTCACCCATAATGGCACAAGCAATAACGATAAAAATAGGCGTTGTTACGGCAATAAGCGAGAGGTTGATTGCCGAAGTTGTTGCCGCCGCAATATAGGTCAGAGGAGCATAAAGACTTACGGCAATAATTCCAGCTGCAATGATTTGAGGTAAAAATGTTTTTGCCACAGCCCACTCTCGCTTCACAGTAGGAAGGGCAAAAAGAAGAAGTACAAGGAAGCAGACGAACCAACGTGCAGCACCTAGGCTTAAGGGAGATATATTCCCAACTGCTAAACGGGCCACGATAAAAGATCCTGACCAGATAGCAATGGTAAGTAACGCAAAGATTGATCCTTTCATTTTCGGTGTTAAATCCATAAAAATCCTCTTCTGTGTAATAAGAAATAAAATAAAGCAAATCACAACGACATAGCTGGCAAGACCAAGCCAAGTTGTGCTGGCAACAAAAAAACAATAAAATTGATGGGTAACTGGAGATAAAAGCATTTGATGCTAACCATCAATGATTTATCCTAATACCAGAAAAGAGCATTATAAGAAACAGAATAGTTTAGTGACTGAAGCATTTTAAAGGGGGGGAAGTATCTTTTTTACTGCATAGATCGGAAAGGGAAAATACTCCAGATTTGATTGTGATGAAAGGGGTGTAACAGATAGATACAGTAAGGGAGCTTTGGCAAGACATAAAAAGGTTATGTTCTTGCTAGGTATCTGTTCTTGCTGGGTTTTAGCTGGTGCTGTAGTTTTTGAAGAGACAGGTGACTGTGTTTTACGGATAGGCTGGATCTGTTATAGGTGATAACGGTTTTGTGGATGAAGCATCGGCAGGATCCAGAGATAGATTTTGCTTTTACTCCTGTTAATAATAATTGGTGGGGAGGTTTTAAGGAGATGGTGTGTATTACTTCAAGGCTACTTGAACTGAGCTTTTATTTCTTGGCAGACCAAGCAATACCGCCAATGATGAGTAGAGCACTGATGATATGCACTGGGGTAATTGGTTCGCCAATAAAGAGGAATGCCACAATACTACTGAGAATTGGCATTCCATAATAGATCATGCCCGCATGGCTCGGTCCTGCGTAGACTATGGCAAGATTCCACAGCCACCAAGCCATAAGAGAACAGGCAATTCCGGTAAATAAAATACTGAATATAACAATGCCATTGATTTTAAAGATAAAGTTTGGCTGCATAATTTCCCAACCAACAATTGGGATAAGACATATAAGTCCGACAAGGGTCATAAGGAAGAGAATAGTTGTCTGGGAAAGTCCTTTTGGCACCTTGCTAAGAATAATGCTGTAAAAGGCAAATATAATTGCATCCACCAACATAAGAAGGTCACCAACAGCAAATTTTAGGCCAAGTAGTCTGCTTAAATTGCCATTGGCCACCAGGTATAAAGAACCAATGAGGGCTACGATGGAGCCAATCCAGGTGTTGGTACTTTGCTTTTTCCCCATAAATGCACAAATAATAACAATAAAAACTGGGGTTATTACGGCAATAAGAGAGAGATTAATTGCTGAGGTTGTTTGCGCCGCAAAATAGACGAGAGGAGCATACAGAGTAACGGAAATAATGCCTGCTATAATTATTTGAGGAAGAAATGTTTGTGCCACAGACCATTCCCGCTTCACCGTGGGAAGAGCAAAGAGAAGAAGTACAAGGAGGCTGACAAGCCAACGTGCCGCAGTCAGGCTTAGGGGAGATATGTTACCAACCACCAGACGGGCAATGAGAAAAGATCCTGACCAAATAGCAATGGAAAGAAATGCAAAAATTGATCCTTTCATTTTCGCTGTTAATCTCATACAAAAACCTCTTCTCAGTAATAAAAAAATCAATGAAAATAGCTAATCAAAGAATGTTAAAAATAAATGATATCAGCATGAAGCTACTCTGATACCAGAAAAGAGGTCTGTTGGAAACAAAATAGTTTCCTGAGTATCAATAATTCTAGGAGGATAGGTGGTGGATGGGTGGAGAAAATGTCATGCAAGAGACAGTCGCTTATGCCCTTCCCGCGCCTGTTTATTGTGCCATAATAAACTGTTAGCGATTCAGATGTGGAGCCTCTGTCTCTTGGCGGAGCGGATACATTGGCTTTTGGGCGAGAGCTACAAGCCTAGCGCCAACTCACCGACCTTGCATACTTCAACCTGCTCTAATGCTTCGGCGTTAGTCAGGAAATCTGATGATATTTTTTTTGTAGGGAGGTGGTAGGGCAAAGCTGTTTGTTCTAGAGGAGAAATTTCTTCTCTTTTGATTGCAAAAAAGAGGGGAGGTGATTTAATGACAACAGAAAATAAATTTCGATTCTAACCAAAGGAGAGTCGTTGTGGTTAAAGTTAAGCTATACGCCTTGGCAAAATGCTCTTACAGTCAGTCGATAAAAAAGATTTTCTCGGAGTTTCAGGTTGATTATAGCTGTATAGAGATAGACAGGTTACCGGTGGTAGAGCTAAAGCAGGTGCTGGCAGCGATGCGTCTGCTGAACTCTCAGGTGATTTTTCCCATTGTAGTCGTAGGCAATCAGGTTATTGCCGGTCACAACTTGCAGGCCATAAGAGACGCCCTTGGTATTCGTACTGAGATAGCCCAGCTTCGTGACAGGTTGGCTGTTTTAGCAGGGAAAAAGGGCTACTGTCTTAATGCCAATCGAGAAAAGACCTTGAGGCTTCTTCATGCCCTTCTGCTTAATCGGGATCGTTATGGATATATGGCCTGTCCCTGTAGGGCCGCAAGTGGCAGGCGGGAGAGGGATCTTGATATTATCTGTCCCTGTCTCTATCGGTGGGCTGATATTGCTGAGTACGGTAGCTGCTACTGTGGCCTTTATGTTGCGCAGGAGTGGGATGGTGTGGAGCTTGAGCAGATTCATGTGCCAGAGAGGCGAGTAGTGGAATGCCAATAGGATGTCTGTTAAAGGGCAAAAAAAAAGGTCTTAGCTAAAATAGCTAAGACCTTTTTTATAACTGGTAGCGGGGGCTGGATTTGAACCAACGACCTTCGGGTTATGAGCCCGACGAGCTACCAAACTGCTCCACCCCGCGTTACGTGCAAGAAAACTTTTAAAACTGGTAGCGGGGGCTGGATTTGAACCAACGACCTTCGGGTTATGAGCCCGACGAGCTACCAAACTGCTCCACCCCGCGTTACGAGCCGGCACAATACAGGGATTGGGGAAAGATGTCAATAAAAAAAAGACCCTACATCTTCTTTGTCCTAAGATTTTGCTATGAGAAGAGCAATTTTTGCGTGTATCTCTTCCGGTAAAACAACAAGCTTACCTTCCTGGTTAATGCCCGCATGTACGGTATAACCTCGAGCTATCAGTCTGGGTCTTTTGCTGCCGTCATCGCGACTTATTCTATAGCTGAATTTACAGGTAAATTTTTTTAGTTCTGTTACTTCGGTCTCGATAATGAGCAGATCATCGTAGTGTGCAGGTGCCTTATAGCGGGTAAAGGATTCGGTTACCGGCAGAAGAATTCCTGCATCTTCAATGACCTTATAGGAGCAGACATGCTCACGCATCATCTCTGAACGGCCTATTTCAAAATATTTTAAATAATTTGCATTATATACTACCCCACCTGCATCGGTGTCTGCATAGCGAACGCGATATGTTAAGCTGTGTACAGTCATCATCTTCTCTCTTTTAATAAAAGTTTTGCCATTACCTCAAAGCCAGGGCCACAGGTCTGTCCTTTTCTCCCTGCGTGTTCTCGGCACTCTCTTTCCGAAAAATTACATCCAGAGCCTAAATGTTCTTCCCGGGAATCATAGAGAAGGGTAGGTACGGGTTCGGCTGTATGGGTGCGAAGAGCAAGGGGAGTGAAATGGTCCATGGTGAAGAGCAGGCGGAAGGCCTCCCCGCGGCGCCGAAGCTCCGTTAACAGAGGGGTCATAACTCGGTTATCAATATCTTCAATGGCCTGTATCTTTGCCCTAAGATCACCTCGATGTCCGGCCTCATCGGCCGCTTCCAGATGGATAAAGACAAAGTCCATTGTTTCAAGGGCCGTCAGGGCTGCCTCAACCTTTCCCTCGTAGTTGGTGTCGAGATATCCCGTTGCCCCCTTGATATCAGGGGTGGCAAGAGAGGCAGCGATGCCCAGGCCTTTAAGTAGGTCAACGGCACTCACCATGGCCCCACTGATCCCGAAACGCTCGGTCAGAGTCGGAATCATAAATGTGCCTCCCTCTCCCCAGAGCCAGATCATATTGGCCTGGTTCTTCCCGGCAAGATGGCGGGCATGGTTCACTGGATGGTTTGTAAAAACCTCCTCTACCACCTTTAGCAGGCGCTGCCAATGGGGATCGTCCTGGTATTGGGCCCAGTATTTACTAACATCTTGACCTATATGGTCATGGGGAGGAATCGTAGTTAAACGGGGGTAGTCCCTCTTTACCACTAGAATATTGCGGTAGCCCATGCCTGTGCTAAAGAAAAATTCTTCAAGGCCTTCGATCTGTAAACGTTTGCGGAGATCGGCCAGAAGGGTGGCGCCCTCTTCAGAGCTGATAGAACCTGCAGAAAAATCCTTTAGTATCAGTTCGTCCGCTCTTTTCTCCAGGGTTACCAGGTTACAGCGATAGACAATTTCATTTTTGGCAAGAGAGAGACCTATGGCCGCTGCCTCCAGGGGGGCTCGTCCGCTGTAGTAGAGACGGGGATCGTAACCGAGAAGAGACATATTCGCCACATCACTTCCCGGTGGATATCCCTCTGGAACCGTTCTGTTAAGAAAGAACTCTCCCCGGCGACAGAGATCATCTATACGGGGAATATTGGCCACTTCAAGAGGAGTTCTCCCGCCCAGTTCGGTGAGGGGATGGTCCCCCATCCCGTCACCCACCAGAGTAATAAATTTCATAATATACCTCGGTAGGATGGGGCGGAATGGGCAGGATTAGGGCAACGGGGAGTGTTGCCCCAAGGGTGCTTAGTCGTTTGCGCCAAGAATACGGATCTTCAGCGGTTCGGCAAGGCAGGCGTCAAGTACTCTTATCTCGGCCATGGCAGCATTAACGGCACTTTCCTGGGCATCGTGGCTTCGTACCACAAGATAGACAGGTTGGTCCTCGCCAAGTTCTTTTTGGACAATAGACTGGACAGAAATATTGTATTTGCCCAAAATAGTAGCAATGGCTGCCAGTACACCGGGCTCACTGCTTACGGTAAAGCGGAAGTAGTAGGCACATACCAGCTCACTCATAGGAGTAATAACTGGAGCGGTCATTCTCTCTGGCTGATAGGAGAGGGCCGGCACCCGGTTTACCGAATCGCTGAGGATGTTGCGGGCGATATCGGCAACATCGGCTGCAACGGCACTACCCGTAGGCATCATGCCTGCACCTGGTCCATAGAGGAGGACGTCGGTTACGGTGTCGCCGTTAAAGTGAATGCCGTTAAAGGCGCCACCTATGGTTGCCAACATATGAGAGTGTGGAACCATGGTCGGATGGACACGGGCTTCAACGTTGTCGCCATGATTATTGCTGATGGCCAGAAGTTTGATGGCAAAACCAAATTCCCGGGCAATATCGATATCAACGGGTTCTATGCTGGATATACCCTCTATATTAATATGGTCGATATTAACGTTTAAGCCGTAGGCGATGGTCATAAGGATGGCAAGCTTATGGGCTGTATCCACACCCTCTACATCGTAGGTTGGGTCAGCTTCGGCAAAGCCAAGCTCTTGGGCCTCTTTCAGTACCTCGGCAAAGGGTGTGCCGTGCTCGGTCATCTGTGAGAGGATGTAGTTGGCAGTACCGTTCATAATTCCCTTGATGGAGTTAATGCGGTTAGCCACCAGACCCTCTTTCAGGGCCTTGATCACAGGAATGCCACCACCAACACTGGCCTCAAAACCTACCTCTACGTTTTTGGCCACAGCAGCTTCAAAAATTTCCTTGCCGTGGGTGGAAAGGAGGGCCTTATTGGCAGTAATAACATGTTTACCATTTTCAATGGCCTGGAGGAGAAAGGTCTTTGCCGGTTCAATTCCACCAATGAGTTCTACGACAATATCAATCTCTGGATCAGTAAAAATATCGGTGGCATTCTGGGTTAGGGTAACACCGGCAAATTCCTCTGGCAGGCTTTTGCAGGCGATATCTGCTACGGTTTTCAGGCGAATGGTTGCCCCGATTCGTGCCTCAAGTCGTTCCTGCTGTATGCGAAGGGTCTCTGCAAGACCTCTACCTACCGTGCCAAAACCTATAATTCCTACACAAATTTCTTTCATGATAACCAGTTAGTAAAGTTGAGAGGGATAAACCAAGAGCGTATTTAGACGTGTTTTCCCTCAAAAATTAGAATTTGGACGACAAGTGTACACCATTTCTACCAATAGACCAAAAAATATTCGTCTGCAAGGAAAAAGCGGCAGAAAAACGCTGATATTTTTCTAGCACCGCTGTTAAGAATAGGCTATAGTTGCCGATATTGAGAAATTCATAGAGCGTAGACAGCGCAAATATTTAAGAAATTTGCAAGTATACAGCCTAGAGTTATCCTTGCAGTTCTGATCTTACTCTTGTGCGGCACAATAAAGATAAGTCACGGTTTTTTCCGTGGCAGTTGTTTGTACCCAGCTGTTTTTACGAGTTTTTACAACGGTGTTGTCTACCGTTTTTATATTTTTTTATTTATCTAAATATTGAAATTGGCGAGTAAGGAGAAAGGCTATGGGAAAAAACATTCTGTTTTTTGGACCAAATGGTAGTGGCAAGGGCACCCAGGGTGCTATTGTGCAGAAGAAGTATGACATTCCTCACATCGAGTCCGGTGCAATTTTCAGAGAACATATTGGTGGCGGTACAGAACTTGGTCTTAAGGCCAAGGAGTATATCGAAAGAGGTGATCTCGTTCCCGATGAGATTACTATTCCCATGATGGTCTCTCGGCTGCAAAAGGATGACTGCAAGAAGGGTTGGATTCTTGATGGTTTTCCCCGCTCTAAGGTACAGGCAATAACCCTTGCTGAAACCCTGGCGAAAGAGGGCATGGCCCTTGATTATGTCATCGAGATCGTTCTTGATCGTGACATTGCTAAGGAGCGTATCATGGGTCGTCGTCTCTGTGTAAATGATAATAACCATCCAAATCATATTGCCTTTGAGGCTATCAAGCCCGTGGAGAAAGATGGCAAGCTTGTCTGTCGCGTTTGTGGTGGCGATTTGAAAACCCGTCCCGATGATCAGGACGTCAATGCAATCAATAAGCGCCATGGCATTTATTATGATGAAGAGACCGGCACCATGGCGGCGGTAAATTATTTCAAGAACGCCAATGGCCCTAAGGTAATTAGTATTGATGGTTCTGCCTCCATTGGTGAGGTAACAGAGCTGATCATGAAAGAGCTATAGTCGTACATAAGGCTTTGGTCTCTTAGTGTATTCATTGTGACGTAGTCAAAAAGGGTTGCTCTTTTTAAAAGAGTTACCCTTTTTGTTGTTCTAGGCTGTAGGAAATGTCCTCTGTTTTCTATATAATTTATATTTTCTAACGATTTTAAATTTTAACAAATTTGGCATAAATAGCCTTGGCGAATCTGCAAAGATAACATCTTGATATAAGAGTTATTCACTTTTCAGAATACGTCCTCATACATTATGGAAGAAAAAAGAAAAGATCTAAAACTTGGCAAAGTATATCTTATTGGTGCAGGTCCGGGTGATCCAGGCCTCATTACGGTGCGTGGTAAGCAACTTCTCGAAAAGGCTGAGGTGGTGGTATATGATTACCTTGCCAATCCTAAGCTTTTAAAGCTTGTGCCAAAATCGTCAGAGCTTATCTATGTGGGAAAAAAGGGCAATATTCATCATGCCCATAGCCAGGAAGAGATCAATCAAATTCTGGTGGATAAGTCCCATGAGGGTAAGCTCATCGTTCGCCTCAAGGGTGGTGACCCCTTTATTTTTGGTCGTGGTGGTGAAGAGCTTCAGGAAATTCATAAAGAGGGCATTCCCTTTGAAGTTGTCCCCGGTGTGACCTCTGCCTCGGCAGCAGCCACCTATGCAGGTATTCCCATTACCCATCGTGATTTCGCTGCCTCCGTAGCCTTTGTGACGGGCCATGAAGATCCGAATAAGAAAGAGTCTAACGTTGACTGGGCAAAGCTTGCCACAGGCGCGGGCACCATCGTGGTCTATATGGGCATTAAAAATCTGCCCATCATTGTCGACAATTTGCTTAAGCACGGAAGAGACCCCGAAACACCCGTTGCCGTTGTCCGTTGGGCATCGACTCCCGAGCAGGAGTCCGTGGTGGGAACCATTGCTACCATTAAGGATGTGGTGGCCGATGCGGGTATTAAGGCTCCAGCCCTGATCATTATTGGTGGGGTAGTAAGTCTGCGCGATACCATGGACTGGTTTGAAAAACGACCTCTCTTTGGCAAGAAGATCATTGTTACCAGAACCCGTGAGCAGGCAAGCGAACTTGTCCAGGAACTGGAAGAACAGGGCGCTAATTGTCTTGAGTGTGCGACTATTAAGATTAGTCCAATCAAGGAACCTAAGGAGTTGGATAATGCTCTTGAACGTCTTCAGGAGTTCCATTGGATTCTCTTTACCTCCATTAACGGTGTAAAATACTTCTTTGAGAGGCTTTTTTCTAAAGGAATGGATGCCCGTGACCTGAAGGGGTGTGATATTGCCGTGGTTGGACCCAGTACTGCGGACTATCTGCGTAAATATGGTCTTAATGCCGATCTCTTTCCACCAGTTTTTACCGGTGAGGGTCTTGCTCAGGCGCTTTTGGATCAGGGTGTTGAGGGACGCAATATTCTTATTCCTCGTGCTCAACAGGCTCGAGAAATTGTCCCGGAAAATCTCCGTGGAGCGGGCGCTCAGGTAACCGTCGCCCCCGTTTATGTAACCAAGCCTATCGCTGAGAATAAAAAAGAGATGAGGGCTGAGCTTGAGAGCGGCACCGTTGATATGGTGACCTTTACCAGCTCATCAACCGTGACCAATTTTATCAAGATGCTCCAGCCGGAAAGCCCAGAAGAGTTGGCGAGTCTGCTTAAGGGGGTGCGTATTGCCGCCATTGGTCCTATTACGGCAAAAACAGTTACGGACAATGGTCTGCAGGTAGATGTTCAGCCTGAAAATTATACCATTGCCGGCATGCTTGATGCCATTGTTGAGTCCTATTCCTCTGAGAAGAAATAGTCGTAGACCACCTTTCTGCCTTGGTGGAGAGGTATCTTTTTAGGATTTGCCTGTACATAAAAAAACGCCCTGGAGCTTCTCCGGGGCGTTTTTTTGTTTAATGATCATGGTTGCCTAGGCGTTGGTCCAGAGTTCTGTTCCCTCAGCTTCATCTTCATGCTCTTGCCGTTGGCGGTAAGGGGCTCTATGAAGTGGGCGTATTTCGGTGTCTTGTCTCTGGCAATCTGACCGTGGCAAAAATTGATTACATCCTGCCCGCCATCTATATGGTGGAGAAAATCCTCTATCTCCTTGGAATAAATATTCTCACCATTTCGAATAAGCATATCCTTTCCCGTTTCCGGACAATTGTAGAAGCAGATACCGCAACCAATACAAGCTTTTCCAATATACTCTGCGGGGACGTAGCCCTTGCTGTTCATCTGCGCTGCAAAACGAAGGCAGTTTTTGGGGTAGGCTTCAATGCACCGTCCACCTCCTTCCCACTCTATGATAAAAGTCATCTTCTCATCGTCAGTAAAGAAAAAATGACAAACCCTGTCATGTCCGAATGGCTCTATCGGCCAAAATGGGATTTGTTTACTTTTTAAGATTTTTTTTCTATTATTCCAGGACAATTAAGAGAGAAGGTGGTTTTGGCAGTCTGCCCTTGTCAGTTGCTTGTCTGGGCGATATTGCCTTTGCCTTTTATTCTGATAAAGGGCAGAGAAGAGGGCTAATAAAGAGCTACAATAAATTTACAGATAGGGTAGTCTTAGCCAAATGATAAGTTCTCCGTCTTTTTAGTCATGGCAGGGCTTTTCTCTGCTATACCACCGAAAATAATGGTAAATATCATTTGCGGAAGAGTTGTTCATATGGTTAACGGTTTGAAGTAGTTCACGGGTTTTTATGAGTTTATAAGAAAGGAATAACACATTGAAAAAGATAATTCTTTTGGCCCTGATCGGCCTTTGCCTCACCTCCTGCGATAGTGATGAAGTTGGTGATGTCTCTCTTGGTCTGTTTACCACTAAGGATATTAAGATCAATGTCCTGACCGACCCCATCGTCACCGGTGTTACCTGTCATGTGTCAAGTATTGAGGCGAATCTTGACTGGGCAGATCCCTCCGATATGTCTATTTCCTGTAGGCAAACAGGTGAGATAAGCCCCGGGATGATTGAGCAGATAGATCAATCAAAATCAGGGGAAGTTGTCTTTCGCAAGTCCAAGAGTTTTCTTTTTAAGAATTTGAAAATACGAAGGATATACGATCCTCAGACCAGAACACTTATCTATCTCTCCTATAGCACCAAGGAGACAACGGGAAGCTATAAACATAGTATTTCAACGGTACCCCTCTGGGGCACTACAGCATATAGAACTACTGTTTCAAGCCTCAAGTAAAGAAATGAATTACCTTTCTTTAAATTAATCTTATGGGAAAATTGAATATTTTCTGGCTTATGCAGCTTGAAAGTGCGAAGAAACAGCTGAAAGAAGATAAATATAGAGAAGAAGTTCATCCTGCTTGCAAAGAGCAGTGGATTTTCCTATAGTTGTTTCATTTTTCTTCCTAAAAATTAAGCATAATTTTATATAACAGAGTTTTCCTGCACGAGAGAGCATCCATGAAAAAAGAGAACCCACTTGCAATAGTAATTCTTGCCGCCGGCAAGGGAACACGAATGAAGTCCGAGTTGGCCAAGGTGCTTCACCCCGTTTTTGGCAGACCGATGATCCAACATGTACTGGCCAGTACAGCAGGCCTGCCCAGCGATAAACGCATCATTATTATTGGTCACCAGCGACATGCCGTGCGGGAGGCCCTTGCCGACGACGCCTGCACCTTTGTCGTGCAGGAAGAGCAGCTTGGCACTGCCCATGCCGTGCTTACTGCCAAGGAGGCAATCGCGGATGACTGTGAAGATGTTATGATTCTCTGCGGCGATACCCCTCTCATTTCAGGACAGAGCTTGGAGGAGATGTATGATCGTCATCGAACCAACTCTGCCACTGTCACTCTGATGACCACCCAGTTAGGAGATCCGACCAATTACGGCAGAATAATCAGTGATAATGCGGGAAATCTTCTTCGTATCGTTGAGGAAAAGGATGCGGATCCTGCCGAGAAGAGGATAAAGGAGATTAACGCCGGCATCTACTGCGTCAGGCGAGATTTTCTCTATCGGGCCCTGCAGAAAGTAGAGAACAACAATAGTCAAGGAGAATTGTATCTTACAGATATCATTGATCTTGCTGTTAAGTCTGAGCAAAAGGTGCAAAGGTATCTGGCCCCTGAGCCAAAGGATGTGCTGGGAGTAAATTCACGTATTGAACTTGCCATGGCAGATGAGGAACTCCGTATGCGTCGTAACAGGGAGGTCATGCTGACAGGGGTGAGCATGATCCTGCCCGCTACCATCATGATCTCCTCTCAATCAGAAATTGGTTTTGATAGTCTTGTCGGTGCCGGAGTAGAACTTCGCGGTCATTGCCAGATTGGCAGTAACTGTAAAATTGATACCGGAGCCATTCTTACCAACTGCAAGATGGAGAGTGGCAGCCATGTCGGTGCCTACTCTGTCTTAACAGGTTGTACTGTCGCAGCCGATGAGAAAATTCCCGCCCAGCAGCGGGAGGAGGAGTAAAGAGTGTATATTCAGCTCAATGGCAAAAAAACGGAGTACTCGGAGACTACATCTATTTCCGATATTCTCAGCGATTTCAAACTGATGTCAGAAAGCGTTGTTATAGAGTACAACAGGATCCTACTCAGCGAAACAGATAGCATAAATGCCCCTCTGGTAGATGGGGATTCACTTGAAATTGTTAGATTTGTAGGAGGTGGCTGATATGCTCACCATAGCTGGCAAAACATTTTCTTCACGACTCTTTATTGGCACAGGCAAATTTGCCTCGCCGGAAATCATGCGGGATGTACTTCAGGCCTGCAAAAGTCAGATGGTAACCGTGGCCCTCAGGCGGGTAAATCTGGCCGATCCTGAAGATGATATCATGTCACAGATTGACACTGGAGAGACCAACTTTTTGCCCAATACCTCCGGGGCCAGAAATGCTGAAGAGGCCATTCGCCTTGCTGAGTTGGCCCGGGCCGGTTCGGGCACCAATTGGGTTAAAATTGAGGTGGTCCCGGACCCACGTACCCTCCTGCCCGATCCCATCGAGACTCTTAAGGCAACGGAAGAGCTGGTAAAACGTGGTTTTATTGTTCTTCCCTATATGAATGTGGATCCCATCCTTGCCCTGCGTTTGCAGGATGTAGGGGCGGCCGCCGTTATGCCCTTGGCGGCACCCATCGGCACCAATCTTGGCATCACCAATCGTCTGCAGCTGGAGATGATTATTGAGCAGGCTCGGGTTCCCGTGGTGATTGATGCTGGTCTCGGTGCCCCATCCCATGCTGCCCTTGCCATGGAGCTGGGTGCCGATGCTGTCTTGGTCAATACGGCTATTGCCGTGGCTGATAAGCCCGTTGCCATGGCAGAGGCCTTTGCCATGGCTACCATAGCAGGCCGTGCCGCCTACCTTGCCGGACTTGGCTCACAATGTCCCGTTGCCTCGGCTTCTTCTCCCGTTAGCGGTAATATAACCGTTGACCTAGACTTCCTGGACTGATCATGTTTACACCGCTTAACAAAACAGAGACAGATGCCCATATAGAAGGTGTGAGCGCCGCTGATGTAGAACGTATTTTGCGGGCCGGCAAATGTTCTGCCGAGGAGATAGGTATACTCCTTTCACCAGTGGCAGAAGCATTTCTTCCACAGATGGCGGAACTTGCCCGTAAGTTGACCCTGCGTAGATTTGGCAAGACAATGCAGGTCTATGCCCCCGTTTATCTTTCCAATTACTGTTCCAATAACTGTGTCTACTGTGGATTTGCGGCAAAAAACAAAATTGTTCGTAAATGTCTGTCAGAAGAGGAGATAGCAAGGGAGACAGAGATCCTCTATAATCGGGGTTTTCGGCAAATTCTCCTTGTTACCGGTGAAGCCAATAAAAAAATGGGTGTTCATGAATTGGCAAAGGTGGCGACAGATCTTAAGGAGAGGTTCTCCTCTATCTCCATAGAGGTCCAGCCCTTTGACACCGATGACTATAAGACACTCTTTGCAGCCGGTGTTACGGGCGTTGCCGTTTATCAGGAGACCTACCAGCGAGATCTCTATGCAGAGCTTCATCTCTCGGGTAAAAAGACGGATTATGACTATCGTCTTGCCACTCCTGCCCGGGCCTGTGCGGCCGGGATGCGTGAGGTGGGTATTGGCGCCCTCTTGGGTCTTGGCGATTGGAGATTTGAGGGTATCAACCTTGCCTATCATCTTCAATGGCTACGCAGGCATTATTGGCAGACTGCCTTTACTGTTTCCTTTCCGAGGATGCGTCCTGCCAGTGGCGGCTTTGAACCTGCCCATCCCATGTCTGCAAGAGAGTTGAGCCAATTGATATTTGCTCTCAGAATCCTTGATCCTGATGTGGGTCTCCTTGTCTCTACCCGGGAAGAGGTGGCCTTTCGTGATGGTATGGTAGGCTTTGCCCCCACCCGCTATTCGGCTGGTTCAAGCACTACTCCAGGTGGATACGGTGACCCCGATGTTGCAGGAGAGCAGTGGGATATGGGCGATAATCGCTCTGTGGAAGAGGTGATTGAGATGCTTCTTAAGAAAGGTTTTGACCCCGTATATAAGGATTGGGATTCAAGCTTTCAATCCTTTGCTTGTTAGTAGTAGCCAACCATTAGACCAATAACTCAGGCGGGGGCAGTTTTTTCATGTTTCCGCCCAATAGGAATGAGAGCAATGAGTGATATAAAGAAGATGTATTCCACAATCCTCGGTGATAATTTTCCCATGGATATGACCATTAGCTTTGGCGAGCAGAAACTGGTTTACCGTAAAAAGACCTGGGCCATTCCGGGAGCAGACGGTAATCTCGAAGAACGTGGCGTGCGCTATGGTGAGAATCCCGATCAAGAGGCGGCCCTCTATGAACTCGCAAGCGGTAATCTGCAGCTGGGTGATTGTCAGTTTATCGAGGCGGGTAATGGTCTTGTCTCCTCCATCAAGGTTGAAGACATGCTCCAGGTGGGAAAGCATCCCGGTAAAATCAACCTGACCGATATTGATAATGGCCTTAATATCATTAAGTACCTGATGAAGAAGCCAGCCGCTGTTATCCTTAAGCACAACAATCCCTGTGGTGCCGCCTGGGATACCAGTCTGGCCATCGCCTTTAATCGAGCCCTGCGTTGCGACCGCATTGCCGCCTTTGGCGGTGCCGTTATCATGAACCGACCCTGTGATCTTGAAACGGCAGCGCTTCTTGCAGAAAACTATTTAGAAGTGGTTTGCGCCCCTGATTTTGAGGAGGGAACCCTTGAAATTCTTGCCCGTCGTAAGAACCTGCGTATCATTAAAATTGCAGGGATCGACAGACTTGCCGATTACGAAAAATTCCGTTTCATTGATTTCAAGAGCCTCATTGACGGTGGTATTATTGTCCAACAATCACCGGTAAATTCTATTCGGAGTGGGGATGATCTCCTGCCTGCTACCACCACCCGTAAGGGCGAGGATTTCGCCTGTGAACGTCAGCCAACGGAACAGGAAGTTGAAGATATGATCTTTGGTTGGGCGGTAGAACATGGAGTTACCTCCAACTCTGTGCTCTATGTGAAGGATGGCTGTACCGTAGGTATCGGTACCGGTGAGCAGGATCGGGTCGGGGTGGCAGAAATTGCCGTGCATAAGGCCTATATCAAATATGCCGACCAACTCTCCTTTGATAGATTTGGTATACCATTTTCCAGTCTTGAACTTGAAATTGCCGCCGGTAAGCAGGATGCAGCTGTTCGGGATGAGATTTTGGCCAAGGCCAAGACGGATCGGGCTGGTCTGCCCGGTTGCGTGATGATCTCCGATGCCTTCTTCCCCTTCAGGGATGGTGCTGATATTGGTATTGAGCAGGGTATTACGGCGATTTTGCAGGCGGGTGGTTCCATGCGTGACGATGAGACCATTAAGGCCTGTAACGAGGCAGAGCCACAGGTGGCGATGATGTATACCGGTCAGCGTTCCTTCAAGCACTAAAAGAACTTCCCCTCTCTCTTTTCTCCTCCCCTTTTTCTCTTCTCCTCCCCTTTATTTTGAAGGGGGAGGCCTGGGAGGGGGTCTTGAGGGGGGAATCAAAGGCCTCTGCCTTTATGGGTACAGCGGAAAAGAAACTGCACTCACCACAGAGAACACGGAGAAAAAATTTTTAGTCGAACAGCAATAAGAACGATTTCATTGCATTATTTCTTCTAATTGTGACGAGTACAGTATTTAAATCTTCGGGTAAAGTCGTTTCAGCTTTACCCGTCCATTATCCAGATATTGAGTACCTTCATCTCTTTTGCTCAAAAGAGATGAAGGTGATGGACCCCGCCACTACGACCCTACCCTGCGCTCCTCAAACCCCACGAGAGCTTGAGAAGGCTTGCTCTCAAACAGCTCAAATTCTATTTTCGTGGGTCTCTCCGGTGCTCAGCTTCGTGCCAATGGGGCGAAATCAAGCTTGCTCGCTGACAGCCACTTTGCTTCACTGCCTCCGCTACGCTTCACTGCCGCCATTCCGCTACGCGTCACTGCTGCTTTTTAATTAATTCCCTCTGTGTCCTCTGTGGTGAGCGCCTTTGCCCTTGTTCCTGGGTTATTTTTTTCGGGAGAGGATATAGTGGCCAAGGCCAACCAACAGGTTCATTTCGTCCTGTATATCTCTGCTCTTAAAAATATGTAACTGCTGACAGGCAAAGCTGATATCAGCCTCGGCATGGTCTCTGGCCTCGGCAAAGCCATTATATTTCTCTATAAAGGCGGATATTTCTGTAAAAGATTCTGCCCGTAGGTTCTCGTCTGCCAGGATCTTCTCCACCCGGCAAACAGCGGGGGTATCGCCCCGTTTTTTTGCTTGGCTAAGGGCCAGAATAAGGGGCAGGGTCATCTTGCCCTCGGCAAGATCATTGCCCACGGCCTTGCCTGTCAACGCTGTATCCCCCTGGTAGTCGAGGAGGTCGTCGACAATCTGAAAGGCAGAGCCCAATTTTTCTCCATAGCTACGCAGGGCAGCTATCTCTGCCTCACTGCCCCCTCCGTAAAGCGCTCCCAGTTCACAGGCGGCGGCAATAAGTACCCCCGTTTTGCCCATAACAGCTCTATAATAATCAAGCTCTGAAATATTATACTCCTGGGCATTGCGTAGCTGTAAGAATTCACCATCGACCATGGCACTGGTGGCCTTGCCAAAACGGCGAAGTCCCTCTGCTCCCACCATCTCGCCGACAAAGATCATGGCCCTGGTGTGGAGGAAATCTCCGGCCAGGATGGCGGCCTCCATCCCAAATTTTTTAGCGATGGATTCCTGACCACGTCGCAGATCAGAGTGGTCAATGATATCATCGTGAAAAAGCGTTGCCGCATGCAGATACTCAAATCCTGTGGCCAATCGATATGTTTCCAGCCCGTTGTTGCCGCAGAGCCTGGCCGCCATTAAGACCAGCAGTGGCCTGATTCTCTTGCCGCCCGAGAGGAGGCCATATTCAAGGATATCACAGAGCAGGGGCTCCATGGACCCGCGGAGTAGAGCTATATCCTCTGCAATATAACGATTAACCTGCATTCCCTCTCTGCCAATCCCTTGGATCAATTCTATACTGTCTGTCATGAGCTTCTCATATTTTCTACCAACCCTGGAGGCTGTTTTATTATAATGTTTTTTCCGTGCTAAAGAATTTCTTTACCTCATCAAGGGACCTGGTCACGGGTGCCGGTGGCAAACTGCGCAGGAATCTCTTACCATAAAATTTTGAGAAGAGACGAATGTCCAGAATGGTAATGAGACCCCGATCCCGGTCAGAACGCATTAGGCGGCCAACGCCTTGGCGCAGGGTCAGTACTGCCCGTGGCACCTGGAAATCCATGAAGGGATTACCACCGGCCGCCTTAATATACTCCATTCTGGCCTGGATGACAGGGTCAGTTGGCACTTCAAAGGGGAGTTTGTCAATAATAACACAACTCAGAGCCTCACCTGCCACATCAATACCCTCCCAAAAACTGGCAACGGCCAGGAGGACGGAGTCTCTATCCGCCTTAAACTCTTCCAGCAGGTGTTTGCGTGAGTGACGGCCTTGAACCAGCATGCGATAGTCAATTTTATCCGTAAGCCAGGTGGCAGCCCTCTCCATGGCAGAAAAACTGGTGAAGAGGATCAGGGCTCGACCACGACTCTGTTCCAGTATCTGCAATATTCTCTCGCAACTCTTCTGTCCATAGTCGGGGGCATTGGTCTCTGGAAATCCTCCTTCGGGTATATAGAGCAGGGCCTGCTCTTTATAGGCAAAGGGTGAGGCAAAACGGAGATATTTGGTGTCAGCTGGCAGGCCCAGCCTCTCTCGGAGATAATCAAATTTTTCCCCTATGGAGAGGGTTGCCGAGGTCATTATGGTAGATTCAACTCCGGCGTATAAAAATTCATTTAACTCTTTGGCAACGGAGATGGGGGTCACCGACAGGACAATGGATTTTTCTCTATGCTCGAACCAGTGTACATAGTTGCTGCTGGTGGTATCGCGTGCGAGCCCCGTCAGGCGCAGGTTATCGTGGCACTCCTGACAACGGCGGACCAGGGTCTGCCATCCTTCACCTTTAAAATGGAGATCGGTAAGGGCCACTATCAGTTTTGCTATCCCTGTGGCTAACAGTTCAACCTCCTGCTGCCATGCCTCTTGGCCGTACTCTGTTACTAACTCTTTAAGGGCTGTTTTCCCCCGTTTTTTAGGGAAAACGTGCATAAAGGCATTAAGACGAACACGCATGCCGCTGAGGCGAGAGAGGAGATTTTTATGCTCATCGCTGACAAGAATCTTGTCACCAAGTCGCTCTGCGTCGCTGAGAATATCACGGAGCTGATAGGAGCTAAAGCTCTTGGCAAAAAAGGTGGTGGCAATATCTTCCAGATGATGGGCTTCATCAAAGATCACTGCCTGATAGCGTGGCAGTATCTCGCCATAGCCCTCTTTTTTCAGGGCCAGATCAGAAAAGAAGAGATGGTGATTGACGATGAGGATGCGGGCCGCCGCTGCTCGCCTGCGTAGGCGGCTAATAAAGCAGTTTTCCTGTTCGGGACATTCACTGCCGAGGCATTGGTCAGACTGGGAAGAGATCTTATGCCAGAGGGAGGCATCATCGGCAAGCCAGTGTAGCTCTGCCCGATCCCCGGTTACGGTGCTGGCCAGCCACTGTTCAATTTTATCCTCATCATCCTGGGCTATGAGGGAGAGTTGGGCGCTACTTCTATGTTGGTACCATTTATAGAGACAGAGGTAGTTTTGTCGGCCCTTAACGCATTGGGCAGAAACTCTGCCGCCAAACATCTTCTCCAGGAGGGGTATCTCCTTATGGATAATCTGATCCTGCAGGTTGCGGGTAGCTGTTGAAACAACCACCCTCTTGCCGGAAATAACGGCGGGCAGGAGGTAGGCAAGGGTTTTGCCAATACCCGTTTCCGCCTCCACCACCAGTACCCTGGGGGGGGCAGAGACCGCATGGGGATCCGGGTCGTTGCTGTCCATCAGTGATCTACTCACCGCCTGGGCCATCTCTTGCTGACCACTGCGGGGCTGATAGTGGTCGATCAGCCCTGCCAGTCTGCCATTTTCACCAAAAAAATCTTCCAATGCTCTCTCTCCATCCTGCCAGATTTTACCTCTACCTCTACCTCTCCTCGGCCAAAGGGGCAGTATACAGGAAAAGGGGAAAGGGCGGAACAGCAGATACGAGATGAGGAAGACCAGATACGAGATACTAGATGCGAGATACGAGAAAAAACAATGAACTGAAGAAAAATAGGTGCAAAGGAGAGGGATAGGGGAAGAGATATTAGATACGAGCAGCGAAGCGGCGGATACGAGAAAAGGGAAAAGGCGGAACAGCAGGGGGATAATGCAGGGGAACTTATTGGCTAATAAAATATTGGTGACATTTGGCAAAAAAATCGTGTAATTCTTTGCTATTAACATATGCTTTTCTAGCATCTAGCATCTAGCATCTAGCATCTAGCATCTAGCATCTAGCATCTAGCATCTAGCATCTAGCATCTAGCATCTAGCATCTAGCATCTAGCATCTAGCATCTAGCATCTAGCATCTGTTTTTCAAAAAAAAAGGGCCCATCCCCAAGAGGACAGACCCTTTATAAGCAGATTCTACTTTAGCTAAGGGCTAAATTAGAATGCAAGCTCAAGAGACATACCAAAACCGAAAGCAGGATCTTCCATCTCATCTACGTCCATGTAACCGGCACGGGCATAGACCATGGTGCCGTCGTTGATGGTGTAGGCAGCAGTTGCAGAGATCTCGTAGACAGAGGTAGAGTCCTCAGTGCCACCGGCAACAAGCATGACGTTATTGCTGGTTTCCATGTTGGCATAGGCGAGGTTCAAGCCAAGACCAAGGGTCTCGGTGGCCTGGTAAGAGGTCTTGAAACCGGCAAAGTAGGTATCAACAGCAATATCATCAGCACCAAATGCACCGATATTGTTAATGGCACCTGGGGTGATTTGATTATCACCAGCGATCATAACAAAACCAACTGGGGCATCAAAGGCATAACCGTCCATGGCAAAACCACCAAGAAAGGTTACGTTAACAGCGTCAAAGTCCATGCCAGCAGTTACATAAGCACCGTAACCATCATCGCCAGTCTCAGTAGTAAGACCATTCATGTCATCAGAGGCAGAGAAACCATCTTGCTGCCAGCCAAGCTCAGCGGTAAGGGCAACGGGACCAGCCTGACCTGCAGCAGCAGCATTCAGGATAAGACCGCCATTCTCACTTCGGGCATCAGGGTTATTAGGACTTGCAACGCCATCGGTAAGGCTCAAATCAAGCTGGGTGTAAGATGCACCAAGCTTGGAAGACCATACGTCGTTCCACTCTTGGTTCCAGCCAAGAACGTAGATGCGATTTTCTGCATCATTAGCGTTGTAAGCTGGGGTCCCAATGATACTAGTTCCTTGATTGTCCAAAGAGTTTAGCACACCATAGAGACCGACAACGGTGGTGCCCTCAGAGGCCCAGGTGAGACGAGCATTGTCGATATAGGCATCGTTCCAGAAACCGGTGGTAAGGGAGAGCTGTTGACGACCTGCGGTGAGGAGGGTGCAACCCATGGGTACACCAACATAGGCTTCATACATTTGGAAGGTATCGCCACCATTGTCATCAGAAATACCTGGCTCGTTGCCCCAAACAGTATCTACACGGGTTTTCAAAACCGCATAAGAACCACCAGCGGTGGTGCCTCTCATTTTCAAACGTACACGGGAGTTCCAGTGATCAGCTTGGTCATCAGAACTGGCAACAGCACCCAAGTTGTAGTCACTTTGGTAGTAGTAACGGGCACGAGCGTCACCAGAAAATTCGATTCCAGCAACAGCGGTGGATACCATGGTGCCAGCAAGCATAAGGCCTGCAGCAGCAGCGATAATTTTTTTCATTTTCTTCTCCTTGAAAAGCTTTTTGTATCCCCCAAGTCTCTCAGGCAAGGGGGGCGATCTCCGTCGCATTGACGGAAGATAATTCATGTTCACTCTTTTTATCGGCTATGGCGTCCAATGTCAATTTTTTTTTACTCAGGGTTAAAAAATTTGTACCGCAAAGGCAACATTCCGTAGAGACGTCGATTTATCGCGTCTCATAAACGAGTTTGTGGAATTTGGCATGTAAAAAAAAGGATGTTTTATGATTTTTGCCAATTCTGAGAATTGCTCACAATATATTCTCTTGTCAGTTGCAGTCTCTTTTCATTACGAATTATCTGCTCATAAAATCGTGCCTGCCATGCAAATTGCCTGTCGAATTTATGCACTTCAAATGTAACCCTGCCCTTATACCAACGAACAATGGTCGATAAATTTTTATATAACATTGGATTTTTGCTTTTTGTTGTACCACCAGAGACGCGATAAATCGGTAGGTGATCCGTATCAGGTCTTTCAAGTATAATAATGGCGTGTAGATGATTTGGCATTATGACAAATTCATCCAGGTTGACAAAGGAAAAGTGAACAGGGATTGCCAACAAAGTTTTTTGCGCTATTTGGCCCGATTTCGATAATTGCATATATATCATGAGATATCTCTCCAAGAGACATCACATTGTTTTTGGTACAGATGGTCACAAAATAAGCGCTGTTTGCGCCATAATCCCATGATGACAATCTTGCCGATGGTACCCTGTATTGATTTTTATATTTTGTTCTATCCATTGTCATGTTTTCCAGCTAATCGCATATTTGCCCGTAGAGACGACGATTTATCGCGTCTCATGTTGTTGAATTATCCTGTCTTGATAATAGCATGGGTTATTATCTTGCAACAATGGCGTGCTAATTATTTTTACAATGGTGGGGTGGATGGGGCTACCGTATTGGTGATGTGGTAAACGATCGGGGTTTGAAATTGGTGATGTCTTTACGTGTTTGTGAATTGGGCATGTGGGATAGATTAAGGAGCCAAGCCCAAAGGCTGACTCCTTAAAATATCTACTTTCTCCTGAAAGAGAGGAGACGCGATAAATCGACGTCTCTACGGTTTTTCGGTCTGCTCTTTATAGCTGAACTCATAAACAATAGCCTGCGATTCATCGCTGCTGCCAAAACCGAGAAAGGTGCTATCGATGTTTTTAGCAATAGAGAGATGTACCACCTCTTTGTCCTGGCCCATTTCGTCTTTAACGGTGGCAATACGGTAGCTATAGTCTGGGATATAGCCGCTAATGGCCTTGGTTCGCCATACATCTCGTAAGGCTCCATCCGTATAGCTCAGGCAGGCAACGGTGCCTCCCTCATAGCTACGCATATTGGGGAAGAAGTCGAAGATGGCATTGACCATCCCCTTTGCCTCTTCATTGTCGGTCTTGCCCTCTTTTTTTGCCTTTCTCTTCTTCTCTTTTTCCCGGCCCGAGCTGACAAATTCTTCACGACGGTTAGAGCCGACAATGATTTCGCTTCTGCCATCGCCATCTATATCGGTGGTGATAATTCTGGTGGGGATGTAGTTCCAGTTGCCAAAGTTATCAAGGTCTTCATTTTGGCCGATCAGGGGTTGGTCGGTGAGTTTGCCCAGACCAATACCGAAGAAGTTGGTACTGCCACCATAGTTGTCCAGACTGACATGGAGGAGCTGGTTGTCTCCGTCATAGATAAGCAGTCTCTCCCGTCTATCGAGCACCAGCAACTCTGCCTTGCCATTAGCTGTCAGGTCTGCCCAGGCAAAAGAGAAGAGGGTGGTGCCCTTAGGTAGAGAGATCTCTTCTCCTTTCTGGAAGGAGCTAAAGTCTTTTGCCACATCCAGTTGGTAGACGCCGGGCAGAAGGTAACTGTCGGCCCGTTTTGTTGATCCCCTCTGGCCAAGGAGGAGGAGGCCACTACCTGGCTTTTCAATGGGCTGTAGATACCAGCCGTCTATTGTCATCAGGGGTTGAACAGTGCCTGCTGTGATGGAGAGGATTTCAGAACGGGCCTTGGCGCCGAAGTTGCTGCTGATATAGAGCTCATCCCGACCGTCACCATCATAGTCAGCCGCAGATATGGCATTTATTTTACTTCTGGTTGAAAGCGTATACTCACCTAGCTGAGTGAAGCGTTGTGCCTTTTGGGTATAAAAGAGAAGTTTTTGCCGGGAGGCGTAGACCATATCGTCCTGACCATCGCCATTAAAATCGCCCACGGCCATACCCACCATCTCCATGGGCAGTTTCGGGGTACGACGAATATTTTTTATAGCGACAGTGGTGCTCAGCTGGTTGCTACCGTAGAGGGAACCGCCACTTAAGAGACCCTTTTTATATTCACGTTCCGGATGGCTTGTCGCAAAGCCCGCCATGCCCATGGCTGCTGACACATCCCGTTTTGCCTGTTCCTGATAGCCAAAGACATCCGTCCCAATTTTTGTGGCCATCAGATCAACGGCGGAAAAGATATCCTTCTCTTCTGCGGCCTTCTCAGAAAAATTTTGTTTGCTACCTGTCCCATTTATGGGCACAACCTTTACCTGTAGGGAGATGCCATTTTCCAACGCATAAACTGAGCCACGAACCACATAATCAATATCGAGGTTCTGCCCTGTGACACTCTTGCCGGCGACGGTGAGGGCTTTGATCTCCTGTTGCTTTAGATTGTAGTCAACGGCGATTATACGATCTTTACTTGCCAGTTGACTGGCTAGCATAGAACCTATGCCATTGACCAGGGGGCTATATTTGCCCGCATTAGTGCCATCTAAGGGGAGAAAAAGTACTTTAGAAACAGCGACCTCTTCTTCAGCCCAGAGTGGCAGGGAAGAAAACAGCACGGCAAGGGCTACAAAGAGAGGTAGGAATAGACGAGGCATGGTGGCTCCTTAACTTAAGAATAAGACTATACATAATAACGTGCACATTTATATCGTATATTCCTCTCCCTTACAATCTATTAGTGATATTGCGGGTCGAGACCTGTTTTTTAGGCGATACATCTGTCTCTCCTCTCTCTTCCACTTCGTCTAGCGTCCCATATGCTCAGTCTTTTTAGCAGAGAAAAAAATGGTAAAGATGTAAAGTTCAAGCTAAGCCTTGAATTTCCTTTCGCAATAGGGTTTTCTGGTTTTGTCTGTACGCAATTTAATGAGTTTTTTTACAGCCTCCACGCAAAAGAAATTTTCACCGAAACTCAGGGACAAGAGAGCAGCTATGAATCAAACGGATACCTACAATATCCTGATGTACTCCCACGACACCTATGGGTTGGGGCATATCAGGCGCACCATGGCCATCGCCAACCATCTACGGGATGTGAATACCAATGTCTTGATTATGACAGGATCACCTATTGCCGGCAGATTCACCTTTCCGGAGCAGGTTGATTTTGTCCGTATTCCAGGAATGATAAAGAAGACTAACGATGAGTATCGTTCTCTCTCTATTCGGATTGGCCAGGAGCAGGCTCTGGCTATTCGCACCAGTATTATTAAAGCTACTGCTGAAACCTTTAAACCGGATCTCTTTATTGTTGATAAGGAGCCTTTGGGGCTGAAAGGTGAGGTCCTGCCAACCCTGGAGTGGTTTAAGGAGCATAGTCCGAACACCAATGTGGTCCTTGGTTTGCGAGATATTCTTGATGAGGCCGAGGTGGTAAAAAAAGATTGGCATAAAAAAGAGATATACGGCCGGATAGAATCTCTCTATGACGAGATATGGGTATACGGCGATCGGGATATTTATAATCCCATCGTTGAGTACGATCTGCCGGAAGTTCTTGATGAACGGACCCTTTTCACTGGCTATATTCCCAGAAAGGCCATCAACGGTAGCACCCGGGAAGAGATACGCAGGAGTTATAGAATACTCGACGAAGACAAGCTGATCCTGGTAACAGCAGGTGGTGGTGGTGACGGTTCGGAGATGCTGGAACACTATGTGGCCATGCATGAATATTTTCCCACCTCACTGCCCTTTAAGACCATTATGATTACCGGTCCTTTCATGCCCCGTGAGGCCCGGGAGAGTCTGCGAAAGCGGGCAAAACTGTATGGAATAAAAACCATCCCCTTTCATTCACGGGTGGAGGATATGGTAAAAGCAGCAGATCTGGTCATCTCCATGGGTGGTTATAATACCATCTGTGAGATACTCACCCAGCAGACGCCTGCCCTGATTATTCCGCGTGAGACACCGCGTAAGGAGCAGTTGATTCGGGCCCAGCATCTGCAACGACGTGGCCTGCTCGATTTTATCCCCTGGTCAGAGGTGAATCCGCAGCTATTGAGAGAGAAAATAATCTCTCTCTTGGCCGATAGTGCCGGGTATAAGGAGACTATCTCATCCTTTGCCCTCACCGGTCTTGATACCATGCGTAATCGTCTTCAGGAGTTGAAACAGTTAAGGAGCAAGATATGAGCAATACACCAGTTCTCGGTTATGTTCTCAAGGGCTATCCTCGCCTGTCCGAGACATTCATTTCCAATGAAATCCTTCTTCTCGAAGAGATGGGAACGAAGATGCATCTCTTTTCCATGCGCCACCCACGGGAAAAGATCTGCCATCCATCGGTGCAGCAAATAGTGGCCGGGGTTACCTACCTGCCCACGGAACTGCTGGATGATTTTCCCCGTCTGCTTGCGGCCAATATGTCTCTTGCCGGGCGTGAGCCTGCCAGGTACAGGAAGGCCCTCCTCTATGCGGCAGGGCTTTTTAAAGAGAAGGGGAAGGTTGCCACCATTAAGCACTTCCTGCAGGCTGGGTTTTTGGTCAATACCATGGAGGAAAAGGGCTTGAATGTGCAGCAACTTCACGGTCATTTTGCCCATTCGCCTACCTCGGTTACCCTCTTTGCCTCCATGCTGGCAGACATTCCATTTAGCTTTACCGCCCATGCCAAGGATATCTATACCTCCAGTGTCGCCACTCTTCGGGAGAAGATGGAACGAGCCTCCTTTGTGGCCACCTGTACAAAGTATAATGATGTCTATCTTGCCGATCTGCGCAGAGAGATAGATTGTCCCATCCATACCATCTATCACGGTATCAATATCTCCCTCTTTCATAATGATAACTCTGGGCATCCACCTCAGCCACCCTATAGGATTCTTACCGTGGCCAGGCTTACAGAGAAAAAGGGTCTGCCAACTCTGTTCCAAGCCCTGAAGATACTGAAGGAGAGGGGGATTGAATTTCAGCATCAGCTCATTGGCGACGGCGATGACCGGCAGACTGTTCTGGCATATATTAAGGAGCTGGGACTTGAGGAGCAGTGCCATTGGTTGGGAGCCTGCACCCATACGGAGGTCTTGGAGGAATTTTCTCGCAGCCATCTCTTTGCCCTCAGCTGTAAGATCGCCGAAAATGGCGACCGGGATGGAGTACCCAATGTTCTGGTGGAAAGCCTTGCCATGGGCGTTCCCGCCATCTCAACCACGGTTTCCGCGATCCCGGAACTGCTTCACCATGAGGAGACAGGCTATCTGGTTGAACCGGATCAGCCAGAGGAGTTGGCCGACGGTATAGAGAGGATGCTCACCGACCTGCCTCTGCGTAAAAATATAATCGAGCAGGGTCGTCTCTTTGTTGAACAGTACTTCGATAATAGGGTGCAGACCAAAAAACTGCAGGAGGTCTTTCTCCAGGATAATCCCGCCCTGCAGAGGGGATAGCTCTCCTATGCAAAGTGCAGATTTTTTTCTCCTTCGCCATGGAGAGACGGAGTGGAATCGGGAGAAGAGGATCCAGGGTTGCCAGGATTCACCGCTTACCGCTACCGGTAGCCAGACGTCAGCCCTTTGGGGGCCCTTGCTGCAGCGCTATTCATTCGATCATCTCTTTTCTAGCCCTCAGGGTAGGGCCCAGGCAACGGCTGCGATTATTAATCGCTCTCTTGGTCTTGAAACTATTGTTCATAGGGCTCTACGAGAACAGGATTGGGGCCTCTGGGAGGGCCTCACCCGTGCCGAGGTGGAGGTACATTTTCCCGGCGAGCTGCAAAGGCAGATGGATCGAGGCTGGGATTTTCAGGCGCCAGCGGGCGAATCCCGGCGTCAGGTACAGCTCAGGGCAGAACAGGCCATTCGCCATATCTCTCACCAACACCCCGGTGGCACCTTTCTCCTTATCTGTCATCAGGGCCTTATTAAATCTTTACTCTATGCCATCCTCGGTCGGGATTTTCTGCCCACGGAAGAACAGGTGCTTGAAAAAAATTCCCTGCAAAAAATATCCCTTCGGCCCGGTGGATCTCTGCAGATAGAGGCCCTCAATATCAGGCCTCCATCCCTCCCTTAAGGTAAGAATAATATGAAAATTGCATTTTACTGTCAGCATATACTGGGCATAGGCCACTTTCAGCGCAGTCTTCTTCTCTGTCGCGCCCTCCTCGCCCGAGGACATCGTCTGACCCTGATACTCGGCGGTCCTGAGATAGAGGTGACTGATTCTCGTATTGAGGTGCTACAACTGCCCGGACTGCGGATGGATGCAGAGTTTGGCGGTTTGCTTCCTTGTGATGAGGGAGCAGGCCTTGCCGATATCAAGGAGCAGCGACAAAAAATGCTCTATCAATTTTTCCAAGAGGAAGAGCCGGATATCTTTATTACCGAACTCTATCCCATGGGCAGAAAGGCCTTTCGCTTTGAACTCGACCCTGTCCTGCAGGGGATCGACCAGGGCAGCCTTGCTCCCTGTTTCTGTTGTTCCAGTGTGCGGGATATTCTGGTGGAAAAGAGTTCGGGCAGGGAAAAATTTGAGGAGCGAGCCGTTAAGACATTGAACAGGTACTTTGATGGTCTTCTCATTCATGCCGATGCAAATATTATCTCTTTAGACGAGACCTTTGCCCGTACTGCGGAGGTTGTAATACCTAAATACTATACGGGGTTTATTGCCCCGGAGATGGCGGCAAGAGGGGGAGGGGTAGCTCAAAAAGAGGATGACCTCCCCTTGGTTATTGCCTCCATCGGTGGTGGCAGTGTTGGCGGTGAACTCCTTGAGGCAGTGGCCAGTGCCAGTCAGGAGGGTACGTTTCGTCTGAAGATATTTTGTGGACGCTATAGCTCGGCTGAGCTGAAATTACGTCTGGAGCAGTACCGATCGCCACTCATTGAAATTGTGACTTTCAGTCATGATTTCCAGAGGGAGATGGAGGCGGCGGATCTTTCTATCTCCATGGCAGGCTATAACACCTGTATGAACATTCTTCGGGCCGGAACGCCTGCTCTTCTCTATCCCTTCCAGCAGAACAGGGAACAGGGGTTACGGGTGAAAAAGCTTGGCATCTACCGGGAAATACAGATCCTGTCCGAGGCTGATCTGCCGGCGACGAGGCTCAGGGAACGGATTGAAGAGATGCTGGGCTATGAAAAATTTATGAGTAAGGTCGAGCTGGATGGAGCGATGAACAGTGCCCTGCAGGTAGAGGCATGGTTTGAAAAATTTACAGCAGAGGATCATAATGCCTAAGGTTTCAAATATTTATCGAAAAAAATGGGATCTTGATCAGCTGGAGGAGAGATTTCGCCGAGCAGTTAACCGAGGCTGCAAACGATCCGGGCAGGTCTTTGTTTTTTTCCGTGCCGATGATATTGCTATCCCCTCCGTCGGATTTACCCGTTTGGCAGAGATTTTTAACAGGCACCAGGCACCACTCTGTCTTGCCCTTGTCCCCTCTTGGCTTAATCAGAGCCGCTTTGCTCAACTGCTTGAGATCACCGGGGAGAGTGAGAGGTGGTGTTGGCATCAGCATGGCAGACGGCATCGTAATTTTGAACCTACGGGGAAAAAACAGGAGTTTGGTCCCGAGCGTGGAGTGGCGGTTGGCCAGCAGTTAGAATTGGGTTGGCAACGTCTTGAGGCTATTCTGGGGCAGAGGCTGGAGCCTTTTTTTACTCCCCCGTGGAACCGCTGTAGTCAGCAGACTCTCGACGCTCTTGAAGAGCAGAGGTTTTCGGCCATATCGAGAAGCCGTGGCGCTCAACCACAGAGCTCCGCTTGTCTGCCGGATCTTGCCATCAATGTCGATCTCCATACCAGAAAGGAGGAGGATCCCGAAGCTTCACTGTCTAAACTCCTCGAAGAGCTGGAGGAGAGCCTTGCCACGGGCTGTGCGGGGATTATGATTCACCATAGGTGTATGAACGGCTCTGCCTTTGCCATACTTGATCTTCTTCTCGCTATTTTACAGGAAGAGAGGGGGCTTAAAATGGGTACCTTTCGCGAGTTGGTCGAGCAGGAAAATAAGATATCTTAGGGAGATGTTTTTAAAAATTGACCTGGGCAGGAAATTTTCCTAAAATTGAAACTGACAATAATTTTAAAGATCTTCTTCCAGGGCCATTATGAGACGTCTTGTTGTTCTTCCCTTTTCAAAATCGGTACAGATGGCATGTCAATCCCTACGTGCCCGGGCCCTGCGCTCGGCCATCACCACCATGAGTCTGGTCTTGGCGGTTGCCTTTTTAAGCTATAGTCAGGTCGGTAATATTATTATTCAACAGCTGGCAGGCTCAGGGGATAGCGAGATAGTTGGCGAGTTGCAGGCACTGGGCTATACGGGAGATGTGGCGGCTGCTGCTAAACAGCGCTGGATAGTCTTTCTCTCCCTTTTGGTATGTGTTGTCGGCATCATTAATGCCCAGATCATGTCTGTTACCGAACGCTTTCGGGAGATTGGCACCCTTAAATGTCTGGGCGCTCTGGATAGTTTTGTTGTCCGTGTTTTTGTCTTGGAGGCAGGTATTCAGGGGCTGGTGGGATCCATTTTCGGTGCCATTGTCGGTCTCTTGGTGGCAACAGGTACTGCACTTTTTCGTTTTGGCTCGCCGGTTCAGGCAGCATTTTTTTCTATAGAAGTTTTGATTTCATTTATTATAACCTTGGCCATTGGCACCGGATTGAGTCTCATTGGAGCGCTCTATCCTGCTATTATCGCTGCTCGCATGCAACCCGTTGAGGCCATGCGTCGGGAGCAATAACTTTTTAGGGATAAAAGATGAGGCATAAGCATAAAAAAAACATTGTTCGGGTGAGTGCTGTAACCAAGGATTTCGATCTTGGTAAGATGGTGGTCCATGTCCTCAAGGGAATTGATCTTGAAATAGAGGAGGGGAAGTATATCTCTATCATGGGACCATCAGGCTCTGGAAAATCTACCCTTTTTAATATGATAGGTGGCCTTGATAAACCAACCTCGGGCAAGGTCTATATCGATGAGGTAGATATCGCTCAGCTCGATGCCTATGAACTAGCCTGGCTGAGGTGTAGGAAAATTGGTTATATCTTTCAGACATTTAACCTTATTCCGGTAATGACTGCCCTGGAGAACGTTACCATTCCCATGACCTTTGCCGGCATGTCCGATGACGATGCCCTCAAGAGGGGGATGAAACTGCTGGCTCAGGTGGGACTGGAGGGACGGCATGAGCATAAACCATCAGAACTCTCTGGCGGTCAACAACAGCGGGTGGCCATTGCCCGAGCCCTGGCTAATCAGCCATCCATTATTCTGGCCGATGAACCGACGGGTAACCTTGATTTGAGCACAGGCGAAGATGTTATAGCCCTGCTTAAAGATCTCAGTGCCAGGTTGGGTGTTACCGTTATCTCTGCCACCCACGACTATAAGATGCTTAATGTTTCCGATCAGGTGATATGGATACGGGATGGAAAGGTCGATAAAATTCAAGGCCGTGAAGAACTCGATATCCGTACTGGTGGTCTTGGAGAGATCCATGAGGCATAGAGTCGCCTCCCTCGTTCTGCTCGTAGTTGCTCTTCTTTGCCCTATTCTGGGCCTCTCTATTCCTGCCGGGGCCTCTTCTCTGCGTAGTCTGGTCTCAGACCTGAGTGGATGGGAGAGTCGTAGTACGGCAAGCGCTGGCGCTGAGCAGGCGGCCAGCTATATTGAGAAGAGACTCTCCGACCTGGGCCTATCGCCCCAGAGTTATTACTATCAGATAGCAAAGAGGCAGGTGGGACAATCCACCCTGCAGATGGATGGTAGGCAGTACCCTCTCAAACCATTTTTTTATAATGCCATTACCCCCGAGAGTAGTGGGGAGACTCTCACCGGGCCTGTATATTATCTGGGCTCAGGTAGCCTTGCTCAACTGGACGGCATACCTATAAAAGACTCTATCATCCTCCTCGATTTTGCCTCGGCCAGAAACTGGCAGAGAGTTGCCTCCCTGGGAGCAAGGGCTATTATCTATCTCGGCCGTGGAGGGGAGAGTAGATTTTCCTTTCAGGAGAAGCAAGAGCTGAGTCCCCTGCAACTGCCCTGTTACTGGATGCCCAGAGAGGATGCTGAGGCATTTTTTGCCCGTCCGCTCAAGAAAGCAGATAGGGTTGCTAGCCAGATAAAGATCAGTACAGATATAGGTTGGGAAAACAGCCTGAGTCGTAATATCTATGCCTTTATCCCCGGCACGGAGAGTGGCCAAGATCAGGAACTCCTCCTTCTTGAGGCATTTTACGATGACGAGGAGATGGTCTATCGGGACTCTCCCGGAGCAGATGCCGCCCTCTCGATTGCCTCCCTGCTTGATGTTGCAGAAAATTTGGTGCAGACGCCGCCTAAACGTTCGGTTTTGCTTTTGGCCACCAGTGGTAATAGCCAGTCCTTGGCCGGTATGCGTGATGCCATCTGGAGTATAGTAAGTAGGGGCAAGGACCTGAAAAAAGAGGATTCCAGGTTGAATGGGGGCATTGCCCAAAAAGAACAGACACTGCTTGCCCTGCAAGATATTCGTTTTCCCCTGCCGGCAGATAAGGTGCGGGACAGACTTCTGCGTGGGGCAATAGCTCAGACCCTGAGCAGTCATATAGACAACCTCTCTCGCCGGGTGATGGAACTTCGTCTTGGAGAAAAGAGCAAGCTGCGCCGGCAGCAGATAAAAAAATTGGCCGCCGAACGTCTGCTCTATAAGCAACTCAGTTGGCAGAGTCACTACCATGATCTCGATGGCAAAAAGGAGAGGCTGCTCCAGGGCCTGCTCCCTCAAGTAATTCTCTCCTATAAAAGGGGGATTGAGGGCTTGGCTGTGCAGAAAAAATGCCTTGATTCGGCCCTTGCCTTTCGCCGGCAGGTAAAGGAGTATCGGCTGGCCGCCGCCATCAGCCTCCACCTTTCGGGGCATGGGACAGGCATTGGTGCATTTCACCGTGGTTGGCTCTATCCCCTTAAATCCTCCGTTAACCGTACGGGTATCTATAGTCTCATCGCCGACGTTCTGGAGGAATCTAATCTTCAAGGGGGGAGGGCAGAGTATCAAAACACCCTGCGTCCCACTCTGATGCGGAGTTGGAACTCCTGGTTTCTGGATAAACCCGCTTTGGGTGGAGAGGTCAGCTCTCTTGCCGGCCTGTTGGGCATTAGTCTGGTAACCACCGGAGATGCCAGGGCCCTGTGGGGAACGCCGGGAGATCTGGCAAAAAATATTGACTGGGATTATGTAGAGGGACAGAATGAACTGCTGCTTAGCCTGGTTAGGGGGCTCTGTGCCGCCCCTAGACTTGATATGGGCAGATTTCCCCGTAAGGGTTTTGCTCAACTGACAGGTAGGGCCAATCTTCTCCTGCAGGGAGAGCTCTTTGCCAGTTTTCCGGCTAAGGGAACAACCGTCCTCGCCTATCAGGGATTGGCCCGATACTATGCCATGGTTGATGGAGAGGGTTTATTTCGGATTGTAGGCCTTGCCGATAAAAAGAATGTTGGAGATAAGGTTATTCTTGAGGGCTATCGTTTTGCCCCGGATGGCCGGGCCATTTGGGCCATAGATAAAAGGGATACGGGCAAGAGCAATTATAGAGTGAAGATGCTGCGGAAAAACATGCAGACGGATCTGACCATGTTCGCCTGCCAGCAGATCACCATCTTCGACCTTCTTGAACCACGTAATCTTGACTATATGACCAAAATACAGGTCTATGATGGCAGACGGGACGCCCCGCCTCAGCACTATTGGTACAGCAGGATAGATACAAGGAAATCAGCTATCTGCTCTGTCTTTACAGAACCGGGAACGCCAGTTAAGCTCACCCTGTCAGACACCGTCCTTACCACCAAGATGCTCCTCACTAACAGCCATGAGGAGAAGGTGGGAGGGGTAGGATTTAAGGGCAGTGATTATCCGCAGATAAATAGAACAGCGTATGCTGCTGCCAGGGACGCTTGGGCCTTGCTCGGGCCCCGAATAAAGAATCTCCAGAGCCATGGTATCTATGATAGCAGGATTGATGATCTCAAGGTGCGCGGTTTGCTTGCCCTGCACAATGCAGAGAGGGATTATCAAAACCTGAAATACTCATCGGCTCAGGAGGAGGCGGCCAGCTCTCTTGCCCTATCGACCAGGGTCTATACCGAGGTGGAAAAGACGCAGAAGGATGTTCTCTTTGGAGTGCTCTTTTATATAGCCCTCTTTGTCCCCTTTGCCTTTGTCATGGAACGCTTCATCTTTAACTATGCCCATATCTATAAGAGGATATCTGCCTTTCTCTTAATACTGTTCCTGCTTATTGCAATTATTTATCAGGTGCATCCGGCCTTTGAGCTTGCCTACAGTCCGCTTATTATTGTTCTCGCCTTTTTTATTATAGGGCTGTCACTGTTGGTTACCCTGATTATCTTCTTTCGTTTTGAAAGGGAGATGATCCGTCTTCAGAACCAGGCCAATCACTATAGGCCGGAGGAGATCAGCCATTGGAAGGCCTTTGTCGCGGCCTTTTTTCTTGGTGTTTCTAATCTGCGTCGGCGGCGCTTGCGCACCATGCTGACCTGTCTGACCCTTATTATTCTCTCTTTTACCATCATGAGCTTTACCACCATTAAATCCGGTCAACAGCATCTCCGGCTGCCCTTTGGCGCCAAGGCCCCTTATCAGGGTCTGCTTTTGGAAAAGAGGGATTGGAAAACCCTGCCGACGGATGCCACGGATATTCTTAAGAGCAGTATGGCAGGTAGTAGTAAAGCCGCGCCACGGGCATGGTTGGAGGCGGTTCCTCCAACAAGACCTGTGCATGTTCCTCTGACTCGTGGGAATAAAAATATTGAAGTTAATGGCGTACTTGGTCTCAGTGTTAATGAGGCGGAGGTGACAGGCATATCCCGTCTCCTCACCACTGGTCATTGGTTTACCTCAGATAATGCTCAAAGTGTTATTCTGGCCGATGAGATTGCTGCAAAATTAGGGATTACTGGCATGAAGGATGCCCGGATACTGCTGTGGGGTATTCCATTTACTGTTATTGCCACCTTTGATAGTAAGGGCCTTGAGGCCATGGCTGATCTTGATGGTGAAGCCCTTACCCCTGTCATCTTTCCTGAAGAACAGCAGCAGGAGTTGAGCGATGCCGAGCAGGAGGCCGTGGAACAGGGAGATGATATACAGAGTTTTCAGAGCAGATATCAGCATATTGGTGCAGATAAAACTATCATCATTCCTGTCAATACCCTCCTGGCCGCCGGTGGTAGTCTGAAGAGTATTGCCATTCGTCCTGATTATCAGGAGGGGCAGGCTGGTGAGATTACTCGTGAGGCTGGCCTATTGGTAGATCGGTTCAACCTTGTCATCTTTGCCGGCGATGAGGATGGGGTCTGGCTCTATAATGCAACGGACACCATTAGCTATAGCGGTGTGCCCAATATTATTATTCCCCTTCTTATCTCTGTTTTTATTGTCCTTAATACCATGATCAGCTCTGTGCAGGAACGTCGGGGGGAGATAGGTGTTTATACCTCCATTGGCCTTGCCCCATCCCATGTAGCCTTTCTCTTTGTGGCGGAGGCCCTTGCCCTGGCGGTGGTTTCCGTGGTCATCGGCTATCTATTGGCCCAGATATCGGCCTACTTTCTCTCCACCACCTCCCTCTGGCAAGGCATTACTGTTAATTACTCCTCTCTTGCTGGCGTTGCCTCCATGTTTCTTGTTATCATGGTGGTGCTTATCTCCGTTATCTATCCGGCCAGGATGGCCAGTAAAATTGCCATCCCCGATGTCAATAAGACCTTTTCTCTGCCCAAGGACGACGGGCACAGTATGAAGATTACCCTGCCCTTTCTTCTTAAGCAGAATGAGGCCGATAGTCTCGGCGGTTTCCTCTTCTCATATTTTAATGCTCACCTGGAAGTTTCCCATGGACTCTTTTCAACGGCCAAGCTCTCCCTTGAGAAAAATAGTGATAAGGAGGTCTACTGTTCCATTTGCTGCCAGACCTGGCTTGCCCCCTTTGATCTTGGCATTATGCAAGAGGTGGAGGTCACCTTGGAAAATGATAAGACCTTTACCGATGATGATTTCTTGTCTGTTCAGGTGCATATAAGGCGGGAGGCTGGGGAGGTTGCCGCTTGGCGACGAATGAATACGGTTTTCTTCCATCAGTTGCGCAAACAACTCCTCGTCTGGCGCTCCCTTGATGGGGCGGGCCATTGCGAACAGGAGGCAATTTTTGCCGAAAAAACCGGCCTGCAAGGGAGCAGTCAATCATGAAAAATGAACAGTCCTCTGTCCCCGAAGTGGGGAATCGTGTTCGCCTGCGAGCCCCAATCATTGGCCTGCTCTTTGCCATGGGTATCTGCTTGCTCACGCCCTACAATAATATTTATCTACAGGCAACTCCGCTTGGTGGGGGGCATTTCCCCCTTGCTCCCTTTTTCTTGTTTCTAGGCCTCTCTGGTCTTACCATCCTCTTGCAGGTTATCAGGGGCGGGGCAACTCTTTTGAGCGGTGGAGAGTTACTGACAATTTGGATTCAAGCGGTAATAGGATCCGGTATTGCCTATACCGGTTTTGCCAGAACCTTTTTGATTAATATAACGACCCCTCTTCATTTTGCCGGTACAGAGAGTCGCTGGCAGGAAAATATTGACCCCCTTATCCCTGCGGGGCTTTTGCCCACGGACAAAGGGGCCATAGAGCTTTTGTATAATGGTATCCCCGGAGCACGAGAGGACAGCTGGCTCTCCATGCTTGGACAAATACCCTGGCAGGCTTGGTTGCAGCCACTTTTCAGCTGGTCTGTCTATATCCTCCTGGCCTATCTGGTTATGATATTTTTGCTTAATATTATTGTCCGCCAGTGGATCTTTTATGAGCGGATGAATTTTCCGCTCTTGAAGGTACCACGGATGATTGCCCATGCTGTTAGTGAGGGAGAGGGGCTTGCATTTTTTACCAACCGTTTCTTGCTGATGGGTGTTCTTCTGCCGGTAATCCTCCACCTGCTGAATGGTCTGAACCTCTACTATCCATCGGTCCCCCAGATGCCGACCCTGCTCCTTGCCGGGCCTTATTTTGGCCAAACAGGAATTTTTTCTGGATTTCATAAGCTCAAGCTCTATTTCTTTCCTGCCTTTATAGGTTTTGCCTTTCTAACCTCAAGGCAAATTTCCTTCTCTTTTTGGTTTTTCTTTTTGGGTGGAGGGCTCTTTTATGGTCTCCTCAGTCTTCTCGGTTATTCACTGCCCGCCTCGGAACTGGGGGTAACCTTTGGCCCCACCATTACCCGGCCTGAAGAGATGCAGATGCTCGGAGCCTATGGAGTCTTTTTCTTCTCTCTGGTTTGGTTGGCCCGCTATCATCTGCTGGATGTGACCCGTAGGTCTATCCTCTGGCAGAAGGCAGACAGTCCCGGGCCCGAGTGGCTCGATGTCAGGATTAGTTTCTGGGGTGCCATCATTGGCACAATAGCCCTTGTTTGTTGGTATGTATACTATGGCACTGCGCCCTTGGTTGCCGTTCTTCTTGTTTTCTCTTTTTTCATGATAACTATCGTTGCTACCCGTGTTATTTGTCAGGGAGGCCTTGCCTATTTCACCCTGACAGCTGCTCCCATGGATGGCCTGATAGCCTTTTTGGGGCCTAAGTTTTTTACAGGGATAAACGCTCTCATTGCCGGTATCAGTCAAAAGGTGCTCTTTGTTGATCTGCGCGAATCGCTGATGCCCTCTCTTCTGCAAGCGGCCAGGGTGCAGCGAAGCAATTGGCCCCGTGGGCTTCTCTTCTCCTCAATTCTTCTAACCATTGTTCTCTCTCTCTTTACCTCCTGCCTTGCCATGCTCACCCTCTGCTATCGTTTTGGTATCCGAGAGCTGCAACAGGATTGGGCCGCCACCACCAGTATTGCTGTCTATGAAAATATTTCCCGCCTGATGAATACTCCGCCGGAGACCGGGAGCTGGGTCTTTGGTTTTACCATGATGGGGGCGGTGGTTATGTTACTGCTCGTTGTCTGCTATCAGCGTCTGCACTGGTGGCCCCTTCATCCCCTCGGTTATCTCACTGTTTATAGTTCGGCGATGCGTATTCTCTGGTTGAGCTTTTTTCTTGGCTGGTTATGCAATGCGCTCTGTATGCGCTACGGTGGAGTACGTCTCTTTAAAAAACTCCAGTTCTTTTTTATTGGTTTGATTATAGGTGACTTTAGCATGGGTGGTATTTGGGCCATTATCGGTCTCTTTACCCGTATGAGTTATCAGGTCCTGCCAAACTAAGTTTTCGAGCCACCCTTTAGGGATAATGAAAGCCAGCAACCTCTTCTTTGGAAAATTATGTACGATGATAAAGAGCTAAAAGAATATAGGGACCTGCTCCCGACTCCTACTCATTTTGAGGAGGGATTTGATTGGAAAACCATTATAGGCGCTGTTTTTATTGGTTTTTTGATGATGCCGGGATCCATGTATCTGCAGTTGGTTATTGGCCAGGGTATTGGCCCTGCCGCCCGTTGGGTGACCATTATTCTTTTTGCTGAGATTGCCAAGAGGGCCCATTCGGAGCTTAAACAGCAGGAAATATTTTTGCTCTACTATATGGCAGGTGCAGCCCTTGCCTCGCCATTTTCCGGTCTTCTCTGGAACCAGTATCTGGTCCAGTCCGATGCCGCCAGGATGCTTGGGGTTACCGAATTCATCCCTGCCTGGATAGCTCCTTCTCCGGAATCAGAGTCCATGTTGGAGAGGACTTTTTTTCATCGAGACTGGATGATTCCCATCCTTCTCCTGGTGGGTTCCCAGATCATCCAGCGTATCGATCATTTTGGCTTGGGTTATGCCCTCTATAGAATCACCTCAGATGTGGAAAAACTTCCATTTCCCATGGCTCCGGTGGCGGCTCTTGGCACCATGGCCCTGGCTGAATCGGCCGAGGAGAAGGAGGGGAAGGGGAGTTGGAAGTGGAAGGTCTTTTCCATAGGGGCGGTCATAGGTCTGGGCTTTGGTGCCATCTATGTTGTTCTACCCATCGTCTCGGGACTCATCTTTACTGAACAGATCCGCCTCATCCCCATTCCCTGGATTGAGTATACCCGCTATACCGAAGACATTCTGCCCGCTGTGGCCACCGGTCTCCAACTTGATCTTGGTCTGGTCTTTATCGGCATGGTACTGCCATTTTGGGCTGTTATTGGTGGCTTGGTGGGTCTGCTCATCACCTTTGCCCTCAACCCCATCCTCTATTCGGCAGGAGTTTTGACCCGTTGGCATCCCGGCATGGGGACCGTTGATACGGTCTTTGCCAATAATTTTGACTTTTATATGAGCTTTGGCATTGGTCTCGGCCTTGCCATTGCCGCCATCGGTATCTGGTCTGTTGCCCGCTCCCTAAAGGGCAGCAAGGGGCAGATGGGGACTCTCCATGATCTCTTTCATCCGCCCCCCGGGCGTGGTGATTTTAATTTTTGGATATCCATTGCCATTTACGTATTTTCAACCCTTGCCTATATTGGTCTCTGTATCTTTTTGGTACCATCCTTTCCCTGGATGTTCTTCCTCTGCTATGGATTTATCTACACTCCGATAATTTCATATATTACGGCGAGGATGGAGGGTATTGCCGGTCAGTTTGTCAGTCTGCCTCTGGTTCGGGAGGCAAGCTTTATTGCCGGGGCCAAGTTCTTTGGCTATCAGGGCATTGAAATTTGGTATGCTCCCATTCCTATTCACAATTATGGCGAGGCAACGGTGCAGTTCCGGCAAATAGAGCTGACCGGTACCTCGCTTCGAGGAATTATTAAGGCAGAGTTCCTCGTTCTGCCCATTGTTCTTACAGCCAGTCTGCTCTTCTCCCAATTTATCTGGCAACTGGCCCCCATTCCCTCTGCCAGCTACCCCTTTGCCCAGGAGCTTTGGCATCTTCAGGCCCTCAACACCCTGCTTATGCAGACATCTACCCTGGAGGGCAATTCCGTTTTTTATCAGGCCCTTAACAGCGGCACTGTTTTTTCAGGGCTTGGCTTTGGTCTGTTGATGTATATGGTCCTCAGCTTTTTTGGTTTGCCCGTCCTCCTTATTTATGGAGTGGTGCGTGGTCTTGGCCAATCGACCCCCCATGGCCTTGTCCTTGAGGTCTTAGGGGCCCTGTTGGGCAGGTATTTTTTTCTTAAGAAATATGGCCCCATGTGGCGGCAATATGCACCGGTCCTGCTGGCGGGGTTTTCCTGTGGTATGGGCCTCAGCGGTATGTTTGCCATGGGCTTTGCCCTGATCATGAAGTCGCTTAGCCATATGGCCTTTTGACTCTTTTCTGCTCATTGTCTTTTAAGGGTAAAGAGATTACCTTGATATAGGCAGTTAAGAACTACCGTCCCCAGAGCTTTCAGAGCTGTTTTTTTATCAGGAGGTTTATTATGCAGAAAAAAAATATCTTTCTCTCCTTTTTCTCTCTAATTTTTGTCCTTGCCTTTGCTCAGACGGTCTTCTCAGAGGAAGTTCCCGAAAAGATTAGTGTTTTTTCGTTGGGAAGTTTGATCGCCTCCTATGAGTGTCCAATGTACAATAATTATCTGAGCACCAAGGTAGTGCCCATGACTGGAGTTTTTCGTAAGGCAAGCCTCTATTCCGGTACCTGTAAGTCTCCCGGAGAAATACTTAAGATGAAGTTTAAGTACAGGGATAGGAGTCGGAAGTTTTTTAATGCCCTGCATGAAAAAATAGCTGAGCAATATGATCAAAAAGGTGTCTGGGAGGGAGATTCTTTTGGCATTCTTTCCGTCTGGAAATGGCATTTTATCGATAAAGATGGGCAAAGTGTTTCCCTTGCCATCGAGTATAATGAAAAAAACACCGAACTGAGCATGGGTACGGTGATAAAACTTGCCTACCCTGTACGTATAGAGGAAGAGAAACTCTGCATTATTAAGAAGAATAAGATCGAAGTTGAGCGGAAAACCCTTCCCGATATAGAAGATCTCAACTGGCAGGAGTTACTTCCTCAATAAGATGCTTTCTCCTCAAAAAAACGAGCAGGGGAATATTCTGCGAGCTGTTCACTGGAATGGGATAGCTCTTACCATTCCTTTGCAATGGGAGATTGTGGTGCAGGATAAGAATCGACTTATCTGTGAAGACCAGCTTCAGCCCGTTTTTGAGCTGCGCTGGTTTCGGCAGACAGATAAGGACCTTGACTATCAACGTCAATGTGAGCGGGTGGGGTATCAGGTTAAGTTTATTCCTCTTCCCCCCGGGCTGGAATCGCTTGCCCAGCGCTATCAGATTCGGGCCTTTAAGAAAAAAGAGTCCCCTCAGCTGGCCGGATTTTTTGCCTACTGTCCGCACTGTCAGACAGGTATCACTATCCAACTCTATAAACATAATCTCTCTTCTCAGGAGGATATATTAGAGATATTAATGAGCATGGATTGTCATGGGGATGCTCGTGTCTGGGAAATTCAGGATTTTCGCTTTGCCCTGCCAGGCAAGAAAGATAGCCTCTGGCAATTAGAGAGGTATAGTTTTGCCCCTGCCCTTACTCATCTCCAATTCACCCGTGGGCCTCTTGGCCTTCATATCTGCCGAATAGCGGCCTCGGAGGAGAGACTTGCCGAGCAGGGTATTGATGAAATACTTGAGGTTCTCTGTGATAGAAAGGGCTTGCAGGTGGAGGAGGGCGAGGGTGGTCTGCGTGGTTGGCATGCACCTTCCATTTTTCAGCAGATAACTCTAAGGAGTCAGAGAAAAAAGCCCTTTATTGAGTCGAGAATACGGCATCTGCCGGAAAAAAACAGAATTCTGGTCTGCATGCTGGAGAGTAAAAAACCGATTGAGGTCTCTCTGGTGCAACAGATATGGCAAAGTTATGACATTGTTCTCTAGAAAAAAACCGGCAGAGGTAATGCCTGCTATTACCCGTGAGGAGGCACTCGCCGGGATACCGGCAAAGAATCCCACCGTGAAAATCATTGGTCAGGATGATGGTACCTTGATGCTCTCCTACACCCTTGCCCTTCGGCCGATATGGGGAGAACTTCTCAAGCGTTTCACCGGAAAGGCGGAACAGGAGACCACTAAAAAGCTGGTCCTTGATCAGATGGGTAGTCAGGTGTGGCAACTCATAGATGGCAAACGATCTGTTCGGGAAATAATTCTCTCCTTTGCCGGGGCAAATAACATTGGCTGTAAGGAGGCTGAGACTGCTACTACCAGTTTCTTGCGTGAATTGGGAAAACGTAAGCTCATTGCCATTGGCTAGGGTCCGTCCGTCTAGCCACCAATCCGTTTTTTTCCTAGTAGGCGTGTGGCTACTTTTTGTAGATCTTCCCAGGTGGGGCGTTTCATTTCATCATTTTTCAAGAGATAACTTGGATGATAGGTTGCCAGTACGGGGATAGTCTGTCCCTTAAGTAGTTCAATCTGGTAAAACTTACCCCGTAAATGGGAAAGGGAGTGTGGTTTACCCAACACCTTTCTGGCGGCAAGGGTGCCCATTACACAGACCATCTCTGGTTGCAGTAGCTCTATTTGTCTGTGCAACAGGCGCAGGCAGGAATCGATATCTGCTGCCTCCGGGCGATCACCTACCCGTAGAGCACATTTGACCAGATTGGTAACAAAGACATTGGCTGCTGGTAATTTCATGGCGGCAAACATGCGGGCTAACATAAGATCTTCTTCGGCCCCAAAAACAGCGGAGCGGAGAGTCTCATTGCCATCAATGCGCCAACCGCCTACAACCAACAGGCGTACCTGTTTGCCACCCTTACCAGCGACAAAGGCCTGTTGCCGGGTTTGCAGGCCACAGTTGGCACAGAGTTTCTTGAGATCGGTGCCCTCTGTCTTTGTGGGAGCAGGTTCTTTGACTACGGTTGCAATCGGGGTGACGGGTCGGTACTCTCTGGCCTTAGGGGGACGAGAGACAGCCTGTGGTGGAGGCGATGGGATGGTAGCAGGAGCCTCTGCCTGGTAGGCGAGGAAATCCTGCAGGCCTTCACGGTCCGGATACTCTTTGATGCCTAAAATTTCATGATATTGTAGCAGGTTGTATAGGTCTGTAATTATCTCTTTTTTACTCACTTTTCTCTTTCTCGTATAAAACTTTGTATTTTCACAGAGATCTATTGCCCGACTCGTCTCTTCTCTCTATAATACCTGTAATCAGGTGGTAAGTGGCTCATTAACAATAATAACTACATAATAAAATATTATGTCTATTTCACAGTATAAATGTAACAGATGTCAGCGTCTTTTTGAACACGTAGAAAATCAAAAAGAGGAAGAAATTTAATGTGAAAAGTGCGGCTCAACGGAGGTGGAGAAGGTGTCTGCTATTGGCCTGAAGATGAGCGCTGCTGGTGACTGTCCGTTAAATTCACCTTTTTTTGAGCTTGGTAAGGTACCCAGTTTGGGTGTCACTGTTATCTTGCTGCTTACTGGGAAAAATCATAGACTCTCTCATTTTTTTTCAATAGGCCCTGCTTTTCCCGAGCTACCTTTTCAATATATTCAGGATCATTTATTAAACGATCATTTTCTTTTTGAATTTGCTTGTTTTCAGCCTGCAAGTCAATCGTTTTTTGCTGGATACTCTGCAGGTAATTCTTCTGCTTGCAGAGGGTATAGTAGCCTGTTTGAGGAGAGAAGATAATCCATAGTAATGCAATGACAATTAAAACGATGGATATCTTGATGATGGTCAGCCGTTGTGCTGAGCTTAGTTTGGTGGAGATCTTTTTTTTCATAGTCGTAGGGAAAATAAATGAAAACATATCTTATAAGCGCTTGCCTGGTTGGTCTCTGTACTCGATACGATAACCAGTGTAAAAAATCTGCTGCCTGCATGGAGCTCTTACAGGATGCCATATGGATTCCCGTATGCCCAGAACAATTAGGCGGTCTTGCCACTCCGCGTTCCCGGGCGGATATTGTTGGCGGAGACGGCTCTGATGTGCTCGCTGGTAAGGCCCAGGTGCTCACAGCTACCGGGGTGGATATTACGGAGGCATTTATAAAGGGAGCATATCAGGTGCTCTCCATTCTTCAGCAGCAGAATATTGACGGCATCTTTTTTAAGGCAAAAAGTCCATCCTGTGGAGTTGTTAAAAAATTAGGAGTGACCGCTGCTCTCCTGCAGCAACACGGCTATCAACCGCAAGAATTTTGAGGAGCCTAGCGAATTCTGAGAATTATCATGGTGATAATGCCGCCCTCATAGAGCAGATAGAGGGGCCCGCCCATAAGGAGCATGTTTACCACATCGGGCGTTGGGGTTAAAACGGCTGCGGCAACGGCAATGGCAAGCAGGGCATAGCGTCTGTTTTTCTCAAAAAATTTTCTGCTGACTACCTGGACCTTGGCCAGGAATATCATAAAAATAGGAAGTTCGAAGATAAGGCCAAAGGCAAGGACGAATATGGTGACAAAGTTGACAAAACGACCGACGGAAATAACGGGACGCAGTTCAGCAGAGCCGTATCCTAGAAGGAATTTGATGCCAAAGGGCAGGGTTATCAGGTAGCAGAACATTGTTCCCACATAAAAGAGCAGGCAGGTTGCCACGATAAAACAGTAGAGGGCAAGACCACTTACTCCAAATGGTTTAGCTATGGCCCGCCAGATAAAGGTCATAATGAGTGGCATCAGGACAAAAAGTGAGCCAAAGAGGGCCAGTTTAATATGGGCGAGAAATGGGCCTGCCACGGAAAAAAAGTAGAGCTCATCGGAGAGGTGCGCTTGCACCAGTTGGAGTAGTTCAGGACTGAGAAAAAAAATCACTGCAGTACAGATAACTACTGAACTTACCAAAATCTTTACTGATTTACGCATTTCTTGTAAAAAAACAATAAGCGTTTGGTGCACAGCCATAAACCTTTATCTCCAACAAAAGGGAAAAGAGTATAGATAGTGTGGGGAAATCCCTGGGGTAACGGCCCGGAGTGAAGTTGTCAGCCACCGTAAATAGGTGGCAAAATAACAAAAATCTGGATGAAATGCAATTCGATAGACTTGCACTCAGTTAGCCGTCATGCTAAATATTAAGCATAAACGACATCTTGTCTTCTGCAATGAGGTCTGTTTTGCCGGGTATGCTTTTTATTGTTCAGTGATATATTTTTTGTCAGAAACGATGTATATTTGCGCCTTGCCAACTTTGAGCTTGGTAAGATGAGAACAACTTTAACTAATAATTACGATAATAGCGAGATAGACTATGCTTGAATTACGATTCATTCGCGAAAATTTAGATCTAGTACAGGAAAGGTGCAATCGCCGTGGAATGAGCGATGAACTTATTACCTCTTTCACCGAGATTGATCAAAAACGACTCTCTACCCTCGCTGAAGTAGAAAGCCTTAAAAATAAACGCAATGTAGCTTCAAAAGAGATTGCTGAGCTCAAAAGAGGTACCGATGAGCAAAAGCTGGAAGCTGAGCCACTCATCCTTGAAATGCGTCAAATAGGCGATAAGATAAAAATACTTGATACCAGTCTTAACCAGATCCAGGAAGATTTGGATAAGGTTGTTATGGCAATCCCTAATCTCTGTCAGGATGATGTGCCTGTCGGCAACAGTGATGAGGAGAATATAGAGCTCAGGGTTTGGGGAAAAAAACCTGAATTCACCTTTACGCCAAAGGCTCATTACGAACTTGGCGAAGAGGCGGATACCATTGATTTTGAACGTGCTGCCAAGATCTCTGGTGCCCGTTTTGCCATCCTTAAGGGTTTTGCCTCCCGTCTTGATCGAGCCCTGACGAATTTCATGCTCGACCTTCATACCCAAAAGCATGGTTATACTGAAGTCTTGCCACCATTTTTGGTAAATTCGGCATCTCTGACGGCAACGGGGCAACTTCCTAAGTTTAAAGAGGATCTCTTTGCCATTAAGGACTGGGATCTCTATCTCATTCCCACCGCCGAAGTGCCTGTTACCAATATCCACCGTGATGAAACCATCGCTGAGCAGGATCTGCCCATAAAATACACCGCCTTCACCCCATGCTTTCGCTCTGAAGCCGGATCTCACGGACGTGACACCCGTGGTCTTGTCCGTCAGCATCAGTTTAACAAGGTAGAGCTGGTGAAGTTCACCACCCCGGAACGGTCAACGGATGAACTGGAAAGCCTGCTTGGCGATGCCGAAGAGGTTCTTCAGCTTCTTGGCTTGCACTACCGGGTAGTTAAACTCTGTACCGGTGATCTTGGTTTCTCCTCCTCAAAAACCTATGATATTGAAGTTTGGCTTCCCGGTCAGCAGAAATACCGTGAGATCTCCTCCTGTTCTAATTTTCTGGACTTCCAGGCTCGCCGAGGCGGTATTCGTTATCGTCCGGAGGGACAAAAGAAGAGTAAGCTTGTCCACACCCTGAACGGATCCGGCCTGGCTGTGGGGCGTACCCTGCTTGCCGTTATGGAAAACTACCAACAGGAAGATGGTAGCATCACCATTCCTGAGGTGCTTAAACCGTACTTTGAAAACAGGTTTTAAGAACAGCTTTCTAGCTCCATGTTAAGGCAATTTTAGTGAGTCAGGTATGGACTCACTAAAATTGACCTATAGGGGAAGGGATAATTATTTAATATCAGGAATAATTCAATTTCAGGGAGACATCGATGCCTAATCGCTCGTTCTTATGCCTTTTTGTTACTCTATTTTTTGTCTCGAATCTTTTTCTCTCTGTCCCCTCATCGCTCTTTGCTCAGGCAATTCCCCCATCGCCCGCCCCGTCAACACAATCAACTGAAAAAATACAGGCCCTGATGGCAGGGCTCAGCGATGAGCAGGTTCGGGCCATGCTTATAACCGAATTGCAAAACGACGCCGCGGTTCTGCCGCCAGAGAAATTACAACGATCTCGAGGCCCGGCTATAGTGTTTGGCACTCTTCTTACATCCCTTGATAAGACTGCCTATAGTTCTGAAAAACGCCTGCAAAAATTGATAGAGAGTGTACCTCTGATAATACCAAGTTTGAAAAGTACATTTTTAAAGCTCTGCCCGGTAGGGACTTCCCATGGAGCAGTTATCAATCTATTATGGATACTGCTCTTCATAGTGACGGGCCTTGTCGCTGAAAAAATATTTAATGTATGGATCACCAGGCACTACTTCCCTCCGGGAGATGCTATTGAAGAAGATGGCCACATTTGGACAAGATTGAGCGCTGGAGTGTCACGGCAGATGCCTGGTATTCTTGGTGTCTTTGTGCTTTTCTTTGTCTCCTATCTCGTCAACATCCTGACCCTCGGAACCCAACTTCCCTTTGTGCAGCTTGTCTTTTTCAGTGCACTTATCGGTCTTCTTTTTTGTAGAATTATTGGCATGATCTCGAAAATCTTTCTGTCGCCGGCAACTTCTGCCTTACGGATTCTTCCTCTGCAGGAGAGCAGTGCCCGGACAGTGCACCGTCTTATAATTGCCATTACGGTCTATATTGTTTTTTCAACCATGTTTTCTATCCTTATCTATCGCCTTTCAGGAGATTATAAGGCCTATATTCTCTTGATGTTTTTAAGCGCCTCGCTGCTGCTCCTTATAACGGCAGTCTGTATACTCGTCTATAAAAACAGGGTGAAGGCCTATATACTCTCCAGTGAATGGGGGTATGGAAGTGGTAGGCTTGGCACCTGTCGGCGTCATTTTGCCTCCCTTTGGCATCTTTTTTCCCTCCTCTATCTCTTTATTCTATGGATTTTAGTTGTCAACACTCTGGGTGACTCATCGGTGCAGTCGGACTCTGCCTTTATTTTTAGCTTTTTTGCCCTGCCTATTTGGTTTGTCTTGGATAAAATCACTCAATGGACCCTTCATTACGGCATTGGCGTCCTCCGGCCAGAGGCAAAGGATATTGAGCCCGAGCAATTAGCCCTGCGTCAGGAAAAAGATGAACGTTTCCAACATCGCGTTTATACCATAGGTCGTCTCTGTCTCTTTATTGCCCTGATGGCCTGTCTGGCAAGTCTGTGGAACATCAACCTTCCCCTGGTGGAAGACTTTTCAAGAGTTATTTTTGATTCTGTAGCTGTCTGTGCCGTATCCCTTGTTACCTGGCGGGTACTGAGTAACTGGATTGAGGCAAAAATAGAAGAGTCACTGCCCAAGGTTGAGGAGACAGGGGAGACAGAGGAGAAGGATGATGGCGACTGGGGGGCAGGGGGCGCGAGTAAGAGTAGGGCCTATACTCTGTTACCCATGTTGAGAAAATTCATTGGCACCATTCTGCTGGTAATGGTGGTGATGACCCTGCTTGCCCAGCTGGGTATTGATATTGGTCCACTGCTTGCCGGTGCTGGTGTTATTGGCCTTGCCATTGGTTTTGGGGCGCAGAAGCTGGTTGCCGATATGTTTTCCGGATTTTTCTATCTTCTCGACGATGCCTTTCGGGTTGGAGAGTACCTGACTGCGGGCAAGGTCTCGGGGACCGTTGAAAATATTTCCCTGCGTAATGTCTTTTTACGACATCATCTTGGTATGTTGCAGATTGTCCCCCATAGTGAACTTGGAGCTATTACCAACTTTATGCGGGGCGGTATTATTGTTAAGTTCAACCTCGATTTTCCCTATGACGTTGATATTGATCTGGTTCGTAGGATCATAAAAAAAGTTGGTGTAGCAATGCTTGCGGACGAAGAACTTGGGCCGGATTTTATCCGGCCAATAAAGTCTCAGGGGGTTCGGGGGATTACCAATTCGGTGATGACCATCCGGGCAAAATTCACCGCCCATCCGGGAAAACAGTTTGTTATTCGCCGCGAGGCCTATAGGCTTATCACCGAGGCACTGGCTAAGAAGGGTATTCACTATGCTCATCGTAAGGTGATTGTCGATGTGGCAAGTCATGAAGATAATATGAGCTTAAAGGCGGCAGGGGCTGCTGCAATGTCCTCAATTCAAAATGATGAGGAGCAGGCGGCGGCAAAGGCTTCTGACTAGTAGGAGACTATTTGCGGAACTTTATGGTGAGCTCTATTTCATCAATATGTTCTGTCACCTTCAGGCTGTTGACATAGCCGTGAACTGTTCCGGCCAGAGAACGCTGAATAAAGTCTTTCATGGGTACCTTTTGCCCGTTAACAAACAGTGAGGTGGTCTCCTTGTTCCTGGCATCTTCTCCGAGAAAACGTTTTTCAATAAAGGATGCTATCTCCTCACTCTCGTCGAGACGAAAGACATAGTCTCCTCTTATGCCACTGATATTGGTGGCAAGGGCAATCACCCCGGTGACCTCGTCACGAATCTTCTGGTCGATATCTCGTATAACCTCTATCTTGGCAATTTTACGGGCCCGTTTAAAACCTTCGGCAATAATAATATCAGCCTCGGGAAAGAAGCGATGGGCCATGGTCTGCAGGGAGTCTATTTTTTGAAAGGACTGGAGCACCATCTGATCGGGTGCTACCAGGAGGACGCTATCCGCTCCGGCAATTTTGTGTTTGTGGGTGTCTGTACCCGGGGTATCAAACTCAAGACCCACCTCGGAGCTGGACTTCATCACGGCAACAGTGTAGCCCTTTGCCTTGAGATGGGATACCACTCTTGTTGCCAGGGTTGTTTTGCCGCTATCATGCCAACCTATAAATGAAACTATTGCTGCCATTCCCCATACTCCCTTGTCTTTTCAGGGGCAGTAGTCCCCTCACTTTATCTCTGCTTTGACCTTCGCTAGGGCAGAGGATACCCTACCAGATACGCGAAAGCAAAAAATTAGCCTTAAAATAAATGCATTGCAAGCAGATAGAATCGGATTGGCCCTCTTTTTACTGGGCTATCCGTCTGAGGTAGGAGAAGATTTGAAATATATCTTTTGCTAGCAGAATCTCTTGTCGGGCGTGGTATCAGTCTATGGGTGAGGGGAAGGTGCAAAAGAAAAAAGGGGATATTTTTTAAGAAATATCCCCTTTTGTAAACAAGTTGCGGTGTTTGCTGTGAGCTACTCGTACTTATGCAGGCTGTGAAGAATATCGACCTCTTCCTGTGGCTTGTAACCTGTTTTCATGGACTTAAGAGAGCCTGCTATGGCAAAGATTGACATGTAGCAGTGGGTTAGATAGAAGGCCACCAGAATCATACCCAAGACATTATGGATAATTGCGTAGATACGGATAAGATCGATATTTATGCCAAAGCTCCAGAGGTAAAAACCTGTAAAGGCCATGATAAGACCACCGGGCACGGCACACCAGTACCACATCTTTTGACCTGCATTAAACTTCTCTGCAGGCACTGGCACCTTCTTTTTGCTGAGGTAACCACCTAAGATAAGGCACCATTTAATGTCGCACATAGCCGGCAACATGTCTTTGAGCCAAATGACAAGCATCAATAAGAGAGCGGGTAGGGCTAGAAAGGCTGCGAAGAGATGGACGTAGCGGGCGCTACGAATAAATGTGCCACCCCCGAAAAAGGAAGCAAAGGTAATGAGCAGTCCTGTGATCACCAGAGCGGTGAAGGAGACGGCCCCAAGAAGGTGGATAAGGCGGGAGAATAGGGGGAAAAAGAGGATCTGTTTACCGCCATGATCAAAGTGTTTAGCTCCGATAATCAGATAGTGGAGAGCAAAGATCAGTGGTACTGCGGTAATAAGGAGCAAAAATATCCACATAAAATAATGGGATTGCAAGAGGGTGAAAAGAGCACCATATTTTTGCCAATCCTCGCCGACAATACCTGTGATTAATCGTTGATAGTACTCTGGTGAAGAGGCCGTTGCCCAGGCAGAGACCGCCCCGAAAGTTAAGAAGAGCAGAACAGTTAATCCAGAGAGAAGGCCAGATTGCGTAGTTTTTTGCATAATTGCATCCTTGAGATTATCTGCCCGAATAACTTCGGGCAGATAGTAGATCAGTGACGTTACTTATCGTCTTTTTTGTATGCCCGATCCCAGCCCCAAGCCCCGGCGCCTGAACCACGTTGAAAGACACGCTTCCGATAGACATCGGCTATAATATCAGCATCGCCGGCAAGAAGCGCCTTGGTGGCACACATACCAGAGCAGAGCGGTGGTTTGCCCTCTGCAATCCTGTTTTGTCCGTAGAGACGTTTCTCTTCGTCGCTGAAAGTCTCTTCGGGACCACCGGCACAGAAGGTACACTTATCCATGGCACCACGGGCACCAAAAACTGCTCCCTTGGGAAATTGAGGTGCACCGAAAGGGCAGGCCATAAAGCAATAGCCACAGCCAATACATTTTTTCTTATCCGCCAGGACAATGCCATCATCTCGTTGATAGATCGCATCAACGGGGCAGACAGCTATACATGGTGCATCGGCACAGTGCATACATGAGATGGAGATGGATTTTTCACCAGGCTTTCCCTGGTCAAGGGTGACAACACGACGTCGGTTCACTCCAACGGGCACGTGATTGCCCTCTTTACAGGCGACGATACAACCACTACAGTCGATGCAACGTTCTACATCGCATAAAAATTTCATTCTTGCCATTATTCAGTCCCTCCCGATTAGGCCAAGCTGATTTTACAGAGACCATCTTTAGTAGCCTGAATCTGAGTAACGATATCATATCCATAGTTGACAACAACATTGGCTGAATCACCAACAACCCATGGTGCATGTCCCTCTGGATACTTATCAACAAGAGACTCGCCTTCCCAGGAACCACCAAAGTGATATGGTAAAAAGATAGTTTTTTCGTCCACCCTTTCGGTGACAAAGGCCTTCACCTTGATTTTGCCGCCCTCCGGGGATTCAATCCAGATCATTGCATCCTTACGAATACCAAGATTATTGGCCAGGCGGGGATTAATCTCTGCGTACATTTCAGGCTGCAGTTCAGCTAGATACTGATTGCTTCGGGTCTCGGCACCCGCACCCATATGCTCAACCTGTCGGCCTGTGGTGAGGATATATGGAAACTCTTTTATCAGATTCGGGTTTTGCTCTGACTCAAAGCGGGTATCAACCCGGAAATGATTCGTCTGGTCCTGGTAGGTTGGATATCGCTCTATCAGATCCGGACGTGGTGAGTGTAGGGGCTCACGGTGAACAGGCACCTGATCAGGAAAGGTCCAGACAATACAGCGGGCCCGGGCATTACCAAATGGTGCCATGCCACGGGAAATGGCATCCTTGATCGTTTTCTGGCTGAGGTCTGTCTTCCAGTTTGTGCCTGGAACCACATCTTTGAATTCAGGATAACCACCCTTTACCTCACTGCCTGGGGTATAGGTTCCCTCGGCTGCAAGTTGGTTTTCGGTACGACCAGAATCATAGGTTTTTTCGACACCAAAACGATTTCTAAAAGGTAGACCACCTTCGGCCACAGACTTCGACATATCGTAGAGAATAGGAGTACCCGGATGTTCCTGGGTCCAGCAAGGCCAAGGCAGACCGTAATATTCGCCATCGCATGGGCCACCCTTAGCCTGTAGGGTATCGATATCAAAGGTATGCCAGTTCTCCATATGGGCCTTGATACGCTCGGGCGTCTGACCGTTATAACCAATGGTCAGTGAGCCACTGCCCAGCTCACGCGTAATATCTTCGGGTTCCTGCTTGATGTTTTTGTAAAACTTATCAGCAAAACCAAGACGGGTAACGAAATCACGAAGGATGTCATAGTCATCTCGACTGTTGTAGATAGGATCAACAACCTTATAGCGCCATTGAATTTGGCGTGAGGTAGAACTCACTGACCCTTGCGTTTCGTACTGGCTGGCACTGGGCAGAATATAGACATTATCTGTTTCACAGAGGGCCGCTGCCATGGTGGGGAAAGGATCAACAATAACCAGGAGATCAAGCTTGTTATAGGCTCTTTTTACTCGACCATACTGGGAATTAGAGTTGGCCCCACATCCCCATTGGATAAGGGCCTTGATGGGAGATGGCTGATGAATTTTTTCTTCGTTCAGTACGCCTTCGTACCAGCGGGCAAGGGTGAATCCCTTTTTATTCATCCACTCCTTTGCAGGAAAACGTGAGACCATCCACTCGTAATCCACACCCCAGACGCGACACCAGTGTTTCCAGGCGCCGTCGGAGAGACCATAGTAGGCAGGTAGGCTATGGGAGAGAATACACATATCCGTTGCCCCCTGAACATTGTCGTGACCACGGAAAATGTTGGTACCACCACCTGATTTACCCATATTGCCAAGGACAAGCTGGAGCAGACAGAAGCTTCTGGTGATGCTGGAGCCGATACTATGCTGAGTACCACCCATACACCAGGTAAGACTGGTTGGGCGATGGGTTGCAAGCATCTTGGCAACCTTGATGGTCTGGGCTGCGGGGATACCCGTTACATCCTCTACCTCTTCAGGAGTATATTTTTTTGTGACTTCAATCATCTCTTCGTAACCGGAAACACGGGTACGAATAAATTCCTTATCTTCCCAACCGTTTTTGACGATTACGTGGATCAGTCCCATCATAAAGGCAGCATCAGAGCCCGGACGAATACGAACAAACTCATCGGCCTTGGCGGCAAGCTTTGTTCGACGTGGATCAACAACAATAATCGGCGCATTGTTCTTCTCTTTGGCGTGAAGAATATGCTGCATGGAGACAGGATGTGCCTCTGCCGCATTTGAACCGATAAAAATCATGGATTTCGCATGCCTAATGTCATTAAGACTATTAGTCATTGCACCGTAACCCCAAGTATTGGCGACACCTGCCACCGTTGCGGAGTGTCAGATGCGGGCCTGGTGATCGATATTATTCGACCCCCAGAATGCTGCGAATTTTCTGATCTGATAGGCCATTTCATTGGAGACCTTGGCACTACCGTTAAAGTGGAGGGCATCGGGGCCATCTTTTTCCCGAATCGACTTCAGTTTATCGGTGATCTCACCCATTGCCCGGTCCCAGGAAATAGGCGTCCACTTTCCGTTTATCCGTTTCATGGGGCTCTTCATTCGTTTAGGGCTAGTTACCATATCAATGGCACCTGCCCCTTTACAGCAATGGCCACCACGGGAAACCGGATGGTCTACCGCAACGTTCTGGCGCACCCAGACACCGTTGTGCACCTCGGCCTCAATGCCACAGCCAACGGCACAGTAGGTGCAGATGGTACGAACTGTTTTGGAGCCCTCATAGGGGCTTTTCTTACCGGAAGCACTTGCCTTCTTGGTGAGATTTGTGGTCATCGCAGCCCCTGTAAGTGCCGCTGTTGCCGCAGAAATCTTTAGAAAAGATCTCCTGGCAACCTTTGGGTTCAGGGTGACCCGTTTGCTGGTAGTTGCCGTGCTGGCAACTGCTTTATTCACTCGACTTCTGGCCATTGTTATCTCCTTGTCAACTCTTAATAGAGGTTCTTTTGCTGGGAACCTCAAAAAAGCACAAACTAGACTAAACTTTTGTAATATTTCTTAAAGTCTTCAGTTTCCTGATAGAGCACCTCACTGCCAGCAACCTTTTGCAGGTCTGCAGCCTGGGCTTTCTTGCGGGTAACTGCAACGCCTGCCACAGCCGCACTCCCCGCCAGAATATGCTTCAGGAAAGAACGTCTTTTTCCTTGTTCTTTTTTCATTTTTTTCTCCAGTTGGTATTTTGCACTCATGGGCTTAACTCTCTTCCTGCCAACAAGAGTCAGTCCCATATCTCTTGTTACATCTCCATGATTAAACCACGCTCAAGATCCAGATAGCCCTTGAGGAAGAGACTGCAGGTTTCATAGAATTCAGCCCGATCATCATCTTTGAGTATCAGGTAAACACTTTCAACAAGGGGTTCTAGGAACTCTACTACCAGTTGTGTCTGGTAGTCCCGGGCCGTAGCGCTACCTGCGATTTCGTCCTCGATAAGGCGGGCAAGACTGTCGAGCATGACGGGAATAGAATCTTCTGTATCTATTACACTTTCATTTTTCATCAAATCTGCCTTTGCCAGCAGGCCACGAAATTGGGCAAGGGTCTCACCGTGGTGCCGGCCATCGACATAGTAGGATGCGGTGGTTGCAACATGTCTTTTGTTAAAGGGATCTGTGAAGAGGACATAGTATTCATCCTGCAGATCCGAGAGATTTTTCAGGGTAAGAAGCTTGCAGAAATCTGTAACTGCTGCATCAAAGAGGGGGTTGATATGTTCCCCGTGCAGAGAGGCAAAGATACCACGCCAGCGGCTCATTTTTTCTGCGTCTGGCTCTTCAAGGAAGAAGGATTTAATTACATCGATAAAACGCAGACGAACTCTGGAGAGTTCTTTTTCAGTCATCATGTCCATTAGTTTTGCTCCTCAAAAATCCGTCTTACTCGACAGTCTTCACAGTATTCAAAATGGCTTGTATCAACACTTTCTTTGCTGGCGAGTATACTCATCACTCGTTCATAACTCTTCCTGGTACCAAAGACCTTACCGCATCGAAGGCAGGTCATGGGTTCACCTGCGGCTAGTAGCCTGTCACTGAAAAACGCCTCTGAAAATTGCCAGGCGCGGCTCATCTGTAGGGCGTTTTCCGGGCATATTGAAACGCAGAGGCCACAGCCAACACAGATGCTGCCATTATGGGAGAGGATCATTTCGGTTGCCTCCGTCTTCATCGCCCCTATTTGACAGACATTGATACAGGACATGCACTGGGTGCAGCTCTCATTATCACAGGATAAGGTTGCAAATGGGGTTTGCTGATTGCCCTTAAAACCCGGTGTTTCTCCTGTCTCTTGGACAAAGGATTGTATTATCTGGGCCAGGGCTTCTCGTCTGTTTTTCCCGGGTGTCAGGCTCAGGACATTATCTCTACGGGGAGGAGTTGCTGCTAAAAGATCAGGTTCAAGCTCTTCGCTTATCAGCAGGGGCGTTTCGCAGGCAAAGAGGGCCGTTAGAATTGTATTGGCAAGCCTTGCCTCTCGTCTCATGCTCTGCCCGGATTCTTTGCTAGTTATGATGATTCTGCTAAAGCCCTGAGAGTAGAGGTAGAGGAAGTGAAAGAGAGAGAAAAATTCGACTCGGTCGCAGGCAAGAAAAAAGGTGTTATGGTAAACCCTGTCTCTATTCTGCCACCAGAAGGAGTGGAGGCTTTCGGCATCGGCAAGGACAATGGTAGAGCTCTCTTTGCTGTCGAGCGAGTCAATATATCGGACAAGACTTTGATCGGTCAGGCGCTCGTACTGCAGGGCCCCGGTGGGACAGGCGGCGACACAGTCACCACACTCCTCACAGCGAAGGGGATTAATGGAAACACCGCCCTTGAGATCAATTGCTTCATATTGGCAGGCATCTGCGCAGAGGCGACATCCCCTGTCAAGATTGGCATTGTATTGGCAGAGAGAGCTGTTGATTGATACAATCTCATCTACTTGGAAGGAGTAGAGGTTTTTTAGGTAATCATCGAAATTTTCTTCTCGGTATACAGCCAGACATCCCTCTGCTCCCTCTATTTGACAATCGTCGAGGATTATGAGGGCGGGCATTTTAAGCTGACGATATTCCATCCCATAGATTTCAATTGCTCCCTGGGGGCAGATCTCTTCGCATTTCTTGCAAAAGGTGCAGGCGCTGAAATCAAACTGGAGGCTGTGGGAGATGCATTTTTCGGGACAGGTAATACCGCACTGGCCGCAATAGGTACAACGGGAACTGTCAAGGGGAGCTCGGAGGGCATAGTCAATGGCTACCCCGGAGTGAAGACCACTGCTAATACTTATATCTGTGACGGTTGGAATCTCTGGATGAAACCCCTTGATGAGGAGAGGTTCAATGGCAAGAAGGCCTCCATAGGTTTCGATGAATCTATCAAGGCTTGCAGTAGATGCTGCAACTACACAGAGACGCGCATCCGTATCAACGGTATAGCTACGATACTGTTTTGCCTGCTCGCGCTCTTTTTCTGCATATGCTATTTTTTCTAATTGAGAGGGAGTGGCGGAGGTGAGGTCTGCATTGAGTTGGAGTGTCGGCGAGAGGATAAAGCTCGTGTCCGGGGAAATTGTTGGAAATCCTCCGGCAAGTAAAACAGTTTCTTCTTCTCTGGCAGAAAGAGCCTGCCCCGGATGAAGATCAAACTGGGCAGGGGTAAAGTGTGTCTGTCCCTCTGCATCCTGTATCAACAGGTGTGTTGTAAATGCCTTCTCCATAGCCTGACCCCTTGCCTTTAAACAGCTGCTCCTCAATTACCGAATCTGTACTTAAAAACAGCACAGAGCATACCCATATAATCAGCAAGAATAACGGAACAGTGATAAAAATGTAATCAGGTCAAGCCCTTTTGTCCTGTAGGCTTTTTCCCTACAGAAGTTAGTCCTCCCTTTCGAAATGCTCTTTTTCGGTCCAGAGGACGGCACGGCGGATAAGCTCAGCCCCTGTCTTTATGCAGAGTTTTTGTTTGATTCTGTCTCGGTAGGTGCCAATAGTTTTTACCCCTAAGCACATCTGTTCTGCAATCTCCCGGGTAGGTAGGCCCGAGCCAATCAGGCGAAAGACCTCAATTTCACGGTCTGTGAGCAGGTCAACGGTGGGGGCTCCCTGGTTATCTGCCTTATTGACATGGAACTTGTCCAGGAGCAGAGACATCATATTGGGGCTGACATGAAGGCGTCCCTCTCGTATATTGCGCAGGGCAGAAATTACAGATTCCGAGGCCTCTCTTTTCATAATATAGCCCTTAGCACCGGCTCGAATGGCTCGTTCCGCCCAAACTGCCTCGTCATGCATGGAGAGGACCAGCACAGCCGAGCAGAGTTTTTCTGCAGTTATCTCTTTGACCAGGTCAAGACCATTATCACCGGCCAGGGTAATATCAACAATGGCCATATCAGGTTTATGTTCGGCAATGGCCCTGCGAGCGCCGGCAATATTTTCGGCAACAGCACATACGCAAAAATCATCCTCCTGGTTGAGGAGCTCTGCCATTCCCATCCTAAAAATAGGATGATCATCTACTATCATTATCTGTGTTGTCATTAATCCACCATTCCTGAAATGGTAACCGTAGTGCCATTATTGGGCTCTGAGTTAATATTAAGTTGTGCTCCCATCATCTTTGCTCGATACTCCATGGTGTAAAACCCTAAGCCCTTGCGATAGTGTCCTTCCTGGAAGCCGCAACCGTCATCACGAACCTGGATAAAGAAATTTTCATCAAATCGTACATCAATATAGATATTTTGTGGATGTCCATGTCGGGCAGCGTTAAAAACAGCCTCGCGGATAGCATAGTGGAGGTGTATCACCGTTTCGCTGTTCACCTCCTCTGTGTTGCCCTGAAACTCAAGGAGACAGTTCACTCTAAACATGTTTTTGACTTCCACCACAAGTTCTTCAATAGCCGATTTAAGACCGTATTCGACAATGTGAACGGGATAAAGACCGTGAGAGAGTCTGCGGGTTTTGTCTATGGCATCACGAATGAGATCTCGAATAGTGCCGATCTGTTTTATTTGAGACGAGTCTTCCTTTTCCAGTTTTTGGTGGAGTACCTTGCTGAGGAGCTCGACACCTGTGAGGTGAGAGCAGAGGTCGTCATGCAGGTCACGGCCAATGGCGCTTCGTTCCTCCTCGCTTACCGATATAATTTGTTTTTCCAGGCGGGAATTTTCTTCTTCAGCACATTTTTTCAGGACATGCATCCACATACCCTCAAGCAGCATCTTTATCTGGCGAATATCGGACTGATTATATTTGCTTGAGCTATTGCATACCCCGGCAACCATTACAATCTTGCCATTATTATAGACAGGTACATCCAGATGGCGGTGAGGAATGGCATGATAGGGATAAACATCTCTTGCCCCGATAAGACGACAGTTGTTGTCAAGAATAGCGTCTCTTTTGAGCACTGCCCGAGCCATAAGCCCGCCCTCGGCAATGGGGGCAGACAGGTGGATCTCATTGTTGAGCTGAGGCCTTTGTCTCTTTGCCGCGACATAGGCGCAGAGGGTGGTATAGCTTTGGTTTTCGTTGACCAGAGCAATATATCCCTGGTCGCTGTCTGTTATTTGCACGATCCGCTCCAGAATAAAATCATACTTATCCTGGATGGAGGTGTCCATCATGCTTAGGCCGAGCAGGGTGTCGAGGCGCAACTCATCCTTATGCAGGAGTTTTTCATTTTGTATTCGTTCGTCAACCATTTGATTGGCCAGTTTTGCCAGATCTTCAAATTCAATAAACTCTAATTCATTTTGTTCTACCTTCTCGTTGGAATCTGCAGCGCCACGGAAAAAATTGGTAAAAGATTGTACGCCCCTCTGGATCTTCAGGGAGTAGAAATAGGTGGAAAAAAGGAGGAGGATAACAGCCACAACAAAGAGGACAATAAACATGAACACATTTCGAAAGCTTATGCGTTGGTAGGTCTCTGTTTCTGCGGCAATTGCCTGTTCCATCTCCTCCATATAACTCGATGCCCCAATTACCCACCCTAGCTCAGGGTAGGCCCGGACATAGCTGAGCTTTTGCCTTGGCAGATCACCACCTTTACGGTAGCCGGAATAGGTAACAAATCCCTCCTGAGCACCTTCAACGCCTGCCCGCCATAACTCTTCTCCATAGAGATGCTGTTTGCTGTCTTTTAAGGAGGTTATAGAGCGGCCGAGGAGTTTTTCGTCACGACTACAAATAATGGTGCCATTGAAACGGAAAATAAAAATTTCCCCGCCATCACCAAAGGTCATGTTCTGCAGCTGTTTGATGGCGTCGTCTTGTACCAGATAGCTTGAGTCATTGCGATAAACGCCGGCGCCAATAAACCAGTCAAAGGGGGGGAAGTATTTTACAAAGGCACGTTTAAAATAGATTCGTCCCGGGTAATTTGGTTTGAGGAGGTCATAGCTGAAGAGACCAGCACCCTTTTTTTGAATAATTTCCTGCGCCATTCCCATAATATCCACCCCTGTCAGGGAGATAATTTCCTTGCTGCCCTTACCCTCCAGGATTGGTTCATCGGCAAAGAGGTCCATGGTTCCTGTATCAATACGACCGGCGAAGTAATAACCCTGGCCATCATTCCAACGGATGGGGCGAAGGATTTCAGTTACCATTTTTCGCAGTTCAGCAATATCTTTTTCGTTTTTGTAGAGGCTATAAATATGGGAGGCTACCGTGTAGGCCACCTGCCCGCGCTTGCGAATATCCTCTTCTGCCTGAGCAAGCTCTTCTTGCAGACTGTAGTGAATATAATCCGTTGCTGAATTTACCTCTTCTCGCACTCGGCTTTGGTATTGATTGTTGTAGTTATTGATAATGTTATCAATGCTTTCCTTGTATGCCTGGTATTCGTTTATCGTCCAAAAAATACCTATAAACAGGCCAAGCGCTGAAATAACTGCAAGTGATGCATAGAAGGGGGCCCAGGTGATTGATAACCGATTTTTTCGCATAGCTCTGTCTTCAGGGAGGCTGTTACTGGCCGGCCATTTTGATTTCTCGTATTTTGGGATAGATTTCAGTCAGGAATACATCGTCGAGACCTTGGTGGTCAGTCTTGGCAAACCGTAGTATGAGTCCACCGAGGTCAAAGGAACCAACTCTCTCCATGGTCTCTATAAAAGATTTTTGATTGAATTCCCCGGAAATATTTTGGCAGATTGCAGCAAAGAGACGTCCGGCAATATAGCCCTCAAATGAATTGAAATTTGTCGAGGCTCCATGCTGGAAAAGAGACATTGATTCTTTATACTCCCCGACCAGGGGGAGGGTATTATCATAGGGGTTAGGCACAACCTGAGAGACAATAACTCCTTGTCCATATTCACCTAGGGAATCACGTAAACTTTCCGTACCCACAAAGGATATACTGGCAAACAGGGCCTGAGAGTGCATCTTGGCCTTGCTTAACTTGATAAATTCAGCACAGGCGGTATAGGCGCCAACCATTACCACTGCCTCAGGTTGAACCTTTTCTATATCGAGAACAGCTCCCATAACAGCCACGGTATTACGCTCATAGCTTGCCTGGGCCACAAGTTTCATGCCATGATTTCCGAGAGCCTGTTCCAGCCCCTTCAGGCCATCAAAACCATAACTGTCGTTTTGGTAAAAACAGGCAATGCGGGACAGCTTTTTTTCATTTATCAGGTAGTTTACTATTTTTGCCATCTCTTGGGCGTAGCTGGCTCGAATTGTTATGACATAGGGGTTAAATGGGGTACGGAGAAATGCTGCTCCTGTCAGAGGGGCAAAAAAGGGTATGCCTAAACGGGAGGCGAGGGGGAGAACTGCCTGGGAGGTAGGGGTGCCCACCTGACCAATGAGAGCAAATACCCGATCCTCTTCTATGAAAATCTCGCTATTACGTACTGCTCTGTCTGGCTCATAGCCGTCGTCCCTGCTTATCAGGCGGATGGGCCTTCCGGCGATGCCGCCAGCCTCATTGACTCTGGCGAATGCGGCCTGGAGTCCTACCCGCATTTCATTGCCTATATCCTGTGCTCCTCCGGAGAAGGCGCTGGATTGACCCAATAAAATTTCCTGAGGCATTGCTGCCAAAGTTTCTATGGTCAAGCCCTGCCATAGCGAAAACAGGCAACATATTATGACTAACCTCATACCTCTCTCCATACTCAAGCTCTTTCAAGGAAGCTATCAATTCTCTCCTGGTAAAAAAGTTCATCTTATAGGCTATGAGTTATTTGTCAAAGGATTGTCTCTGCCTGTTTTAACATCAGTTGCTTGACCGTAGCTGTGGAAGGCAGTTCTGACCTCCTCTGTGCCAATGATAGCCACCATATCGCCGGCCTCAAAACAAAAATTGCTGTCTGGGTTGGAGTAGAGCTGGCGCTCACGTATTATACTTACCACCGTGGCCCCGGTTTTATTGCGGATTTCTGCCTCCCTGATGCTCTTGCCCGGAAGAGTATTGCCTGTCTCTAAAACGATCCACTCCAGATCAAATTGCAGTTCCGCTGCCCGCATATGGGCCAGGGTGATGTAGTTCTGGGTGTTCGGGGCGATAAAATCCTGGCGGATAATGTTGGTGAGGTTGTGGATTTCAGTGGGCGATATTTGCCGATGGAGGAGGATCAGTCTGATCATCTCTAAACTGGTCTCCAACTTGGGTAAAACCAGATCGTGGATATCGAGGTCTGTGAAAATATGAGAAGAGGCTGGGTCGGAAATGCGGGCCACAATTCGGATATTATTTTGGGATCTACGGATGCGTTTAATGATCTCCTGCGCTGCTATAACGGATGGTATTGTTACCACAAGAAGGGAAGCTGTTTCAAGGCAGAGAGCTTCTTGAATGGTTTCGTGACAGGCATCTCCAAATATAACGGGGAAATCTAATCTTTTTGCCTCTTCAACACGTTGCTGATCTAATTCGACCAAGATAAAGGGAATGGCAAGTTGTTTGAGTGCTGTAGCTATTTTAAAACCTACATGTCCATGACCAATTATGACAACGTGCCCGCACAATTTTTCATCCGGCAGAGCGATATTTTTTAGGGATTCTTGGCTAAACCATTTCTTTTTTAAGGCATAGAATCGACCTGCTTGGGATGAGATCAGTGGGGTCAGGGCCATGCTCAAAATAGCCGTTGTCAGGATGGTGTTGTACAGGTCTGAGCTAATTGATTTTGTTTCAAGACCGACCTGGGCAAGGACAAAAGAAAATTCACCCACCTGAAAGAGACCAAGGCCCACTGCTATGGGCACGATATTTCCGTAGCCAAAGAACCATGATATTGCTGAAAAGATGATTCCCTTACCAAGGCCTACCAGTAGTACAAGGAGGGCTATGAGCTGCAGGTGGGCAAAGAGAAAGTGGGGGTCGAGAAGCATGCCCACCGAGACAAAGAAGAGGAGGCCAAAGAGGTCACGCAGGGGGATAATATCGCTTAAGGCCTGATGTCCGTGATCTGATTCACTGAGAACCATTCCGGCCACAAAGGCACCAAAGGCAAAGCTTAGTCCCACCAGATGCGTAACCAGGCCAACTCCAAGGCCGATGGTGATGATGGCCAGAAGAAAAAGCTCCCGTGAGCCGGACCGGGCAATATGGCGTACCATGGTCGGCAGAAGCTTGGCGCCAAGTAAGAGCATTGTTCCCAGGAACAGGGTTGCCTTGACGGCAGCGATGCCGAGGGAGCTGAGTCCCATTGCTGGGTCATTGAGCTCGGGCATGATGATCATCATAGGGACAATGGCCAGGTCCTGGACAATGAGCATGCCGATCATCACCTTGCTTGAGAGGGTGCCCATCCAACCTTGGTTCATCAGGGTTTTTAAGATAACCATGGTTGAGGAGAGGCTGATCATGGTGCCGAACCAGAGAGAGTCTTTCCAGCTCCAACCCAGTAGATAGCCAATGCCATAACCAAAGATCATGGTCAGGAGGATTTGGATTGGAGTACCGATAAGGGCGATGTTCTTTACCGGTTTAAGATCCTTGAGTGAAAATTCCAGGCCCAGGGCAAACATAAGCAGGGCTACCCCGATTTCGGCAAGAAGTTCTATCTCATGTACGCCTGCCACCGTGAATCCACCGGTATGTGGCCCTACGATAATCCCTGCAAGGATATAGCCAAGAATTAATGGTTGACGCAGCATTTGCATGAGCAGGCCGCAACAAAAGGCTGCAAGGACAATGATGATAATGTCGGTAGCTATACCCATATTCTGTCTTTTTATGTAAGATTTTGTTAGGTAAATTGTTGGGCAGAAAAGAAAATGTTGATGCTTAAGTATATGATGCTTGGTGCTGAAATTCAATGGTAGGGCGATTTTTTGGAAAGTAGGTGTGGAACTTTCATTGGTATATTGCTTGGGAGTCATTCTCCGAGTAGTATTTCTCTTGTCTAGATAGATATTAGTCATCCCTGGTGCTGTCACTGGGGTAGAGACCCTTTGTGGGCGATTCTTATTGGATCCTTGTCTAAGAGATTCTATCTTAGGCAGAGCCCTTACCATACTGTTTCCCCCCTTTATTATGAGGAATATTCAATATGTCCAAGCTAGACATCCCTCTCAGCATCATGCAAAAATCTGTTGTCATCAGGCCTGGTGGCCGGCAGGAGATGGACGAGCATGTAGCCATCGAGACCCCCTATGCCATTGCCCTCAATGATAGGGTAATTGGCTCTTCCATGGTGCTTCCTGTAGATTTGGAGGAGTTTGGCGCAGGCTTTCTCTTTGGTCAGGGATATATAAAAAAAGCAGAGGAGATTCGTGAAATACTGGTCTGTCCTCAGGGGAGAATATCGGTCTATGCCGATGTGGAAAATGAGGAGCCCCGGGAGGTGATAATCACCTCTGGCTGTGGTGGTACGGGGAAAATTCCCAAAGAGATGCTGGAGGGAGAATTTGCCCCACTTGCTGACTATTGCCTGCCCTTTGCGGAGATAAAATCCTTTATTCGAGAGGCCCTGCACTCATCGCCTCTTGGCCCGCAGACTCACTGTGTCCATGGCTGCGGTCTCTGGAATAACGGCAGACTGCAGGTTTATCATGAAGATGTGGGGCGGCATAATGCCGTGGATAAGGTCCTTGGCTCTATCCTTCTCGGGCGGGCGAGTAATAATTCTGCGGTCTATACCACTGGTCGCCTCACCTCGGATATGGTTCTTAAGTGCGCCCGTATCGGTATTCCTATTATTATGTCCCGTACCTCGCCTTCATCGCTGGGGCTTGCCCTGGCAAAACGGTCAGGGGCTACCTTGGTGGCCTATTCCAGGCCGGAAAGAATTAATGTCTTCAATGCCCCCGAACGTATTTTGACCTAGGTGGGCCCTGAAAACTTTGTTACCCTTTTGCTCATGGGTGAATCCGTCCCGTTAAGCGGAGTTAGTCTCTCTTTCCGTATAGCTGTTGTAGTTGTGCTGGCCTTTCCTGCGCCTCGGCGTCTGGTGTTGTTTTTTCCCTCTGCTGTCATTCCCTGCCAGAGATGAGATACAATGTTATTGAAGAAGGGTAAGGTTCTAAGCAAAAACAGTTTACTGAGATGAGAGACTATGAAGGCTACAGCTAGAAAATTAGGCATTCTTGATCGTTATCTAACCATTTGGATATTTTTAGTAATGTTTATAGGGGTGGTGGCGGGTTACCTCTATCCTTCTGTTCAGGGTATTATTAACTCCTTTCAGGTTGGCACCACCAATATACCCATTGCCGTGGGGCTGGTAATGATGATGTATCCACCCTTGGCCAAGGTGAAATACGAAGAGCTAGGACATGTATTTAAAAATACAAAGGTCCTTCTTCTCTCTTTGGTACAAAACTGGATTATCGGCCCGATTCTGATGTTCCTGTTGGCCATAAGTTTTCTCTCCGGCCATCATGAGTATATGGTAGGCCTTATCCTCATTGGTCTTGCCCGTTGTATTGCCATGGTCATCGTCTGGAATGATCTCGCCGGTGGTGATACTGAATACTGTGCGGGCTTGGTGGCGTTTAATTCAATCTTTCAGGTGCTCTTCTTCTCGCTCTATGCCTGGCTGTTCATCACTGTTGTTCCGGGATGGTTTGGCCTTGCCGGGGCCGTGGTCGATGTCTCAATCATGGAAATTGCTCAGTCGGTATTTATCTACTTGGGCCTGCCGTTTTTGGCCGGTATGCTTAGCCGTTATATTGGTATCAAAACAAGGGGAAAGGAGTGGTATGAAGAGGTTTTTATACCAAGAATTAGTCCCCTGACTCTCATTTTTCTTCTCTTCACAATTCTTATAATGTTTTCTCTCAAGGGAGAGTATATCGTTCAACTCCCCCTTGACGTCCTTCGCATCGCCCTGCCCCTGATCATATATTTTCTGGTCATGTTCTTGATCTCATTTTTTCTGTCGATGAAGGTGGGCGCCTCCTATGAACAGGCAGCTACCCTGAGCTTTACGGCGGCCTCCAATAACTTTGAGTTGGCAATTGCCGTCTCAATCGCCGTCTTTGGTATCAATTCCGGGGTGGCCTTTGCCGCTGTTATCGGCCCGCTGGTGGAGGTGCCTGTTTTAATTCTTCTGGTAGGCGTGGCCCTGCGCTTTAGAGAAAGGTATTTCCCCTGTGAGGAGAAGACCCTGCAGGGGGTCTGTCATGTCCGGGTGAAGAAGTAGGCCTTTCAGGCTGCGATTCTTGGTGGAGAGGAGATGCGTTAAACACGGGGGCAAAATTTTTGAACAGGGGGCAGAGCGGAGAGGTGAAGGGCAGGAGGGAAAAAGGTAAAGCCCGTCAGAGAAGAACTGTGACGGGCTTTACCTTTCAAAATGGTGCCGGGGATCAACGTCGCTTTTTGCGTTCTGTGGCAAAAGCCCTGAATTACTTAGTGGGCTTTTTGCTTCGATGTCCCGGTTTGGCCAGAATTTCCAAATAAAAGGATTCGAGCTGTTTCTCTTCGGCCTGAGAAATATATTTATTAATCTCGGATAGATGAATAGCCTCGCTGCTTGTTTGGTCAAGGCCGAAGCGACATTCGAAATCCCAAAAATCGACATTCCCGGGTAGAGTCTTTCCGCGTTCTCTTTTTATATATTTTTTAACTTCATGTTTGATTGCTTCAACAAGCCTTGGGACTTTGATCTTTGGATGGGTCAGTTTAAACGTTTTTTTCATAGTGATTCCATAGGGTGTGACTGGCGTTATTAGAGAGTAAACTTCAATTAATGACATGATATCATCAAGGAGCGGTTTTCCAAATTGTTTCTTATAGAGATGGTTTGATCACCGCTGGAGTATGGGGTGCGACAGGCGAGAAGGCTTTAACCGTGGTGAACAAACAAAAAAAGCCCTTAACTCAAAGAAGAGTTAAGGGCTTAGTGTCTTTTACCAATGAATGGTGCCGGGACCAGGAATCGAACCAGGGACACACGGATTTTCAGTCCGTTGCTCTACCGACTGAGCTATCCCGGCACCTCATTGCGTGAAGCGATATTTACACAATTAAAACAGAGGCGTCAAGCCTAAAATGCCCCTGTCTCTTTTTTAAAGTTAAAGAGGCAGAGTGCCCATTGCTAGAGGAGGGGCAGGGCTGTCCATTTTGAGGAGGCCAAAATGTTTGCCCCTGTTTAATAATTTGTACCCTTTTGGAGCTGTTTTTTTAGTGGAAAAGCAGGTGCGCTCAGCTAAGTGGCTGATTATCTGGCAAAGACGTTTTGGCATATTTCTGGCACGGTACATGCAATAATATAGACAGTAGTACTTCTCTCTCTCTCCTTGAAAAGCTGTTCTCGCCATGCGGGAGCGGCTTTTTTTTTTATCCATTCGCTTCACCTATCTCCGTAGGGCCGCCTTACTGAAAAGGTGCTCCGGAATGGGCCTGTCAAACTCTATGGAGTCCATGATAAACTCCGTTCCCCCTCCGGTTTTGAGGACATCCTTGAAACGTATGAGCATGGGGAACCAACGCTCGCCTATCTGCTTGAAGTCTTTAAACTCTGTTTTTTTAAGGAGTTTGCCGCTTTTTGCGTAGAGCTCTTCCCTGAGTGGTACGGAGAGTTCTTGGTCAACCCATATCAGACGTGAATGGTAGGCCACGTCACTTCTTTTTGCCAGCAGGCTAAGCAACCAGCATGGGCGCTCGGCGATGATCTCCGTTCCTTTTACTTCTGCCTGGTAGATTTCGGACAGGCGCGGATTCTCCATCATATCTTCGTAGGAGAGGTCTGAACCCATCAGGGACTGTCTGAGCATATGGCCAGAAATTTGTATCGTCCTGTCGGTGGTTGGCGAATACATCCAGAGCCGATCCTCAAGCTTTAACATCTTTGTTCCCCGTTCCCGGGCGGGGGCGAGATATTCAGTATAGGAGCGCTTATCTCTCTGGGACCAGGATTTTGATTTCACCGTTCGGGTACCACGTCTGCTATGGATGATCATCCTGGAGACGATAATCTGGGTATCGGAGGTCATGTTCTTATCCACCCTCTCCAGTACCTCCAGGCCACTTGGCAGGGCCGCATATGAGCTTGTGCTGATAAAGAAAAGGGCAATAATGATAAATGTTTTCATGTTTCCAACTCCTTAAACAGTTGGGCTGTCTGCCGCTTGTAGATACCTATCCCGGATAGGGCTGCGCCCAGAAGGGTTGAGGCTATTCCGGGAATAAAACCGATATAGTAGGTGCGGTAGCTGATCTCTGCCCGGATGATATTTGATATCATCATGCTTGAATTCTTGGTCATGGAGCCAATATCCAGACCGTAGGCTTGAAAATACCAGGCTATCAGGAGGCCGAGTAGGGTGCCTATGATAGAGCCAATGACTCCGATAATCAGAGCTTCAATGATGATTGAAGCATAGACATGGTGTTTGTTTTCTCCGATTGCCAGCCGTAATCCCATCTCTCCATAACGACGCAGGCCACCTATCAGCCCGACATTCCAGAGAACAATGGACATGGCCATGATAAAGACAGCCGAGGCAATGAGGGAGATGTAGTTGGCCAGATCTAAGTATTCCCCCAGGCCATCCTGATTTCGCAGGGCAAACATGACCGGCGCATATTCATCATCACTGGTGGCGAAGCCCTCATTAAAGGTCTCTGCAATCCGTAGGGCCTCTGAATCATGATAGATACCATCCCTGAAGTAACCGAGGAGCTCCCCCGCGGCATCATCCATATCCAGGGCATGCTGAATGTCAGCGATATCTACCAGCAAGGCCCCTCTGTCCATGGCATTGACCCCAAACTTAATGGTGCCGGCAATGACGAAGTTCTGCATGCTCATGCTGCCATACATGGTTGAGCTTAACAGGGTCACCGTCTCGCCCGGATGAGCCTTTAACTTCGTGGCAAATTTATCGCCGAGGAGTATTTCTCCTGGACTAAGTGGGAAGCGCCCGCGGACAATTGCCTCCCTTATATTAAGGGTGGCAATTTCAGTACTCTCAGGGGAGAGGAGATCGACGGCAAGGCCCATGGCCGGCCCCTGACTACTTGTCTCCCCCCGGGCATCCGGCACATCCACCAGACCACCAAAACGAATGCGCTTAACCCAGTTTAATTCGCCTTGGCTGGCCCGCAGCTCTTGCAGAAGATTATCGGCTCCCAGCAGTGCCAGATCATTGGGTATTTGAGATTTGTTTTTTGCATAGGCCCGGCTCATGATTTTGACATGGCCGGTGGAAAATTTGGCGTTTGAGCGGGCAATGTCTCCCATCTCCCCCTGCATCCATGCCTGGAGAAAGACGGTGAGCATTACACCGATGCTGACGGTGATAATTGGAAACAAACTTCGTGAACGGTCACGGAGCAGTCCCTTGAGGAGGAAGGGTATCATGGTAGTTTCCCCTTGATGGCATCGGTGGCGCTGAGATGGGAAATTTTGCGGGCTGGAATAAAGCTGACGATGGTGACAATAACCATAACAATGAAAATGGTAGTAAAAATCAGGCTGGCACCGTAGATGGGAAAGATCCTGTCGCTGATGGCCAGTCCATAGCTATCTGTTATCTCCGGCATGGGAATTCCCCAAGTGGCCTGTATATAGAGTAGGGGGATGCCGTATATTGCGGCCACAAATATGGCAAGAATACCATGCATTGTGCCTTCCAGAGTGAAGAGGCGGATGATTGCTCCCCGTGGCATGCCAAGGGCGATGAGGGTGCCTATCTCCCTGCGCCGACGGAATATGGCTAGCACCTGGGTATCAAATATTGCCAGTAGGGCCAGAGAGAGGAGGATTGTATAGAGGATATAGCCGCTGATATTTTCCACCTGTAGTATGGCATTAAAGTCTTGGCTTAGAAATTCTCTGTCCCGAAAGATAAAGCCCTTTTGCGGACCATGGTCCTTTGTCTCCTGGTCCATGACAATGATACTTGCCTCTCCTGCTAGCTGCATCATAGCCTGGAGACGCTCCAATGGTAGCCACAGTTGCCCTTGGTCAATGGCCGGAACATTGGTCTTCATGATAGCCACCACCTTTCCCTCGGCGGCATCAAAAACACCATGGGCATCACGCCAGCGAATGGTTACCGTGTCACCCTTTTGCAGGTTGGTACTTTCAGCCATCCGGGTACCGAGTAAAATTGGAATCTCTGGGGTCTGCAGTTGCAGGTCAGCGCTTGGCAAATGAAGAATCTCTTGTTTTGGTGTAATGCCCTTGAGCAGGCAGCTTTGCATCCGACCTTGGGGGTAGATGGTCGCCTGGACGATAAGGATGGGAGTCGCGTCCTTTGAGTCCTGTAATGCCCTTGGCACAGGGGCATGACTTTCCTCCAGAGAAAGAGGGTCATAGGGATCATAGTTTTGCTGCCAGTACTGGCCGCCACCGATTTCCCAGTTGAGCATATCGCGGAGGGCCTGTTGCTTCCAACCATCCAGCAGGCCCTGTTGCCAGATGATGATCACATAGACCATGGAGAGGACAATAGCATTGAGCCAGGTGCGTAGGCCTGCGCCGAGCAGATTGCGGTAGGCCAGCTTTAGAGAGAGCATGGCATCTCTCCCCCATAATTTGTCTCCATTCGTGCTAGGTGAACAGGTCTTTCAATATATTCGTCTGCCACCACCCTGCCATCGTCGAGAGAAATTTTACGTCGAAGATAGCCGATAACCTTCTCGTCGTGACTGGCAAAGATAAAGGTTGTATTGAATTCTCTGTTCAGCTTGACCATGGTCTGGAGAATGTGGTGGGAGTTTTTGGCATCCAGATTGGCGGTAGGTTCATCGGCCAGGACAATTTCCGGGGATTTGACCATGGCCCGGGCAATGGCTACTCGTTGGCTTTCGCCGCCGGAGAGCTGGGACGGACGAGATTGAGCCTTATCGGTTAAGCCAACTGCCTCCAGGGCCTGCAGAACCATTTTATTTCGTTCTCTGGCCGGTGTTTTTAGTAAGAGGAGAGGGAACTCGACATTTTCGAAAACCGTATAGACGGGCAGGAGGTTGTAGGTTTGGAAGATAAATCCCAGGCTCTTGTTTCGCAACTGCGATGCCTGGCTATGGCTTAGTTCCTTGATGGAGTGGCCCAACACAGTAGCGCTTCCCTTGGTCGGTATATCCAGTGAACCGATAATATTGAGCAGTGTTGTTTTCCCCGAGCCACTGGGCCCGACTAGGCCGGTGAATTCGCCTCTGGTAAAGGAGAGGGTCACGTTACTCAGGGCGGTAAACTCTCTGTCGCCAATGGGGAATTTTTTTGTTAGGCCGTTGATGGTGATAATGTTAGAGTTATCCATAATATCTTCCTTCTGCTACTTGTTTTAATGGTTAAATACTAACAGTATTTGCATTCCCTTGCCGGCGAAGCTGTTGTTTGTTGCCTGATCCTGCGAGGTCAGTGGTTGCTCGGGATTGGAGAAGAGACTCACGTTTAACTGCCATTCATCATAGGTTCGCTGCCAGGTGATAAATGGTGACCAATAACTTTCCTGCCAGTCATAGTAGTTAATGGCCACCAGGGTATCGAGGATACCAAGGGGGTAGGTAACTGACAGTGCTGAGATGGCCTGTCTTTTTTCGTTGCCGAAGGATTTCTTTGACCATCTCCCTTCAAGATGTTCGCCAAGGACATGTAGGCCGTTACCAAGGTCAAAGGTGTAGTCCATCCCCACGGTTAAAAGTCTCTGATAGGGCAGTTCCACTGCCTCCAGATCCTGACGAGTCAGGCTGGCTTCAAACCAGAGACCTGCGCCCAGATCCCATTTTCCATCAAGTCCTAAACGATCTTCTGCAAAGATGGGGAGTGTCTGTCCTGTGGTCTGGGAGAAAAAATCTTTGCCATTTACCCATCTATGATCATAGGAGAGAGCTATTTCACCGGCGAGGAGAGTGAGCTGGGCTCGTCCGCCATATTCAACCCGCCTCTTCTCCGTGGGCATGGTCTCCCAGCCCTTCAGGTCATGGTTGCCGTAGAGCAACCAGAGCCAGATATTGGCATTGTTAGGGAAATAGTATCTGCCCAGTAGGCCATAGACCCCATCGGTCAGCTGCTGAGGGTCGCGTGGATCAAGGGTGTCGAACCAGCGCAGGGGTCTGAGCAGGGTGGCCGAGCCGAAGCTGATTTTCTGCAGACCTGCGCGCAACTCGTATTGGTTGGCTGCAAAGCGCAACCAGAGGCGGTAGGGATCTAGGGTAGCATCCTCCTGACTGCCCCCGCCCAGATGCTTTGCCCACTGGGCATTGATCGCAGCCTCCGCACTGAGTTTATAGTTCTCTGTAAGTGCCTTCTGCCAGGAGAGTTCAGGGATGTATTGCATCCCGAATTGGCTACTATTCTCGCTCGCTATGAGCCAGGTCGATGCCTGACCGGAGAAATCAACTGTCCCGGCCTGGGCTATTTGGTTCCAGGCAAGGAGTAGGGTGCTGACCAGAAGCCAGCCAAGGGCTTTTCCTTTAAAAGGATATCGTTGAAATAGGGTGGACATTGATTCACCTGTTGCATCTTGACGGAGATCATGGTGGCAGATCATCTCCAACCTTGCCGCGAATATTTTGAAGGGCTACTCTAAGCCTATCTTTTCTGAATTAATAGAACAAGTGCGACCCTGCTATGAGCTGGCAGAGAGGAGGAAAAAGAGGCGGGTGGAAGGATGAATCTGGTAGGTCGAGCCCGTCGGCTATTGATCACGTCGGGATAAGAAGCTGGTCTGGCCCTGTTCTCTCGCTGCCCTCTGCTCTTTATTTTGGCATCTGGTTTGAATCAGCCATCACTGTTCCGTCAAATAGTTCAGGATATTTTTCTTTCATACAGGATGGGCAAATTCCATGGCTGAACTTTGCTTCGGAATGGTCTGAAATGAACTTTTCCAGTTGATTCCAATAGCCCCGGTCGTCCCTGATCTCTTTGCAGTGCATGCAGATGGGGATTATTCCGCTCAGGCTCTTGACCTCAGCCAGAGCATCTGTAAGTTCATTGACGGTTCTCAGTAGTTTTTTTCTGGAGAGTGTCAGCTCTGTTTCCAGGCGCTGACTGTTGAGCATGATCCAGCTAATGCCAATCCCAACCTCATAGATGGTGAGTTCTAAAAAATAGAGCTGATGGCTGCTTCCGGCGTTAAGAAGTCTCTCCTCTGGAGCGAGGAACCATGAGGCCGCACGGGTGATTATAAAGAGGGCGTCAATGAGATAGAGTGAGGCGATCGCTGTGTGTAGATTTTTGTTTTCCTTCGTTTTGCTTCTGTAAAATTGCCTACTGATCATGATGGCAAATGCTGTTATGGGAATAGAGAAAAACAGGCTGCGTAGTACGATGTCATTTTTGCTGAGAGATAAATAGGCGAAGATAGGGAGCGCTATAAGAGGCAGGCAGTAGTAGCGTCGTTTAAGTCTCTGGTTATGGGTAAATTGTCGGGCAGCATCAAGACGGAGCACCGCGGTAAGAAAGAATAAGAAGTTCGGTAAAATGGAGCTGAGCCAAAGCGGTATCTGTCCCCGAAGTATCATGGGGATATAGGCAAGTGCTGCAAGGAAAATGGAGAGGAGGAGGGCCTCATAGCCGGAATAGGTTTTATAGTTCAGTCTGTAAAAGAGCAGGGCGAAGGCCATAAAGAAGGCTATTCCCATATTGCAGACCATGAGTGTTTTTATATCTAAAGCCATCTCTGCACTCCGGCCTATTAATGTTTTGAGTGTGCCAGGGCGGCTGGTGCCTGTTTTACGGGCTGAGGGAGGGTAATCCGGATCCGTTGTCCTGCAGCATTTTCACTATGAATAAGTATATCTTTCTTATAGTCGGCAAAGGTTCTCTTGCCAAGAGATTAGGCGGGCTGTGGGCGGCTGAAAATTTAAATCAGCCGCTCTTGGCGGAAAAAAATTAAGGTCTCAACAAAGGGAAACTGCCCTCTTCGCATCTCCTTGGGGGGCTAAGAGAAGAGCTGCTGAGCATTTTTGCTCTGGAATCTCTTTGCAGTAGGGGGCATATTTTTTATCCATCTCTTGGATATGGATAATGAACCATTTGTGGATGAAACGATAAAATTTGGCCGCGCCTTTGGGAAAGTTGTTGCTTATGCCTCTTTGCAGTTTGAGCATTTCAGCTTTGAGTCGGCTGTGTTCTGCTATATGTTCTTCAAGATATGGATAGGCTACTGCCCTCATAGCCTGCTCTTCTCTGATAAAGTGTTGTTCGGTGTAGGAGATGATCTCTTTGCAGGCCTCTTCGGTAACATCTTTACCTGATCTATCTCGCAGGGTGAAGAACATGAGGTCGATTAACTCAACAATCTGCTGATGTTCCCCGTCGAAGTGTTCAACCCCGGTATTGTATGTGTCCTGCCATTTGATAACAGCCATAGCTAACCCCTTATTTTGAAGAGAGCTCTATTCGCTCTTTCGGTGGTGAGGTCACCCCTTGAGTGCTGGCGCATGTTCTCTTAATAAAGAGGGGGACCGTCTTATCGTCGAAGTTTATCTTAGGATTGACTCTAAAGGCAAATTTAAAAACAATGGGAGGATAATTAGTTCTAGGACAGGATAATAATCTGAGCAGTGAGGTTAAAAGGATCTCGTCTAATAGGTGCTGTTGCTGAGTCATTTATTGCATGAGACTTCAGGGCTTTAATGGTCTCTGCTCGGGTGCTGTGATCTGGCAGGAGGGCGGGGAAGACCCGCCAGGTGGCGGGCCTTGCTTTTAAGGGGAATGGTCATGGCTAAGGCTCAGCCCTTGTCACTCTTCCACGAGTTCCACTCTTTTTTGCTTAATTTGCCATCTTTATTTGCATCAGCTTCACGGATAATGCGCTCGGCATTTAATGGATAACTGGTTGTGATCTCTGAGCGCATAATGGTCTGGTCGCCATCCTTGTCTATTGCTACGAAGCCCTTGGCAAAGCGAACTCTCTCCATCTGATAGTATATTGCGGTTCTTTTTTTGCCACTTTCCAGATAGTAGATAGACATGGTCTGTGGGCTTGTGAATTGTCCTCTGGCAAAGCCTTCCATCTCTGCAAAGTAAAGACTGGTGCCATCGACACCGATAACGCCGGAGAAAGCTTCTTTGACAACAGAGCTTTTTTTGCCGAACCAGAGTTTTTCTCCTGAAAAGAGGGGCCCTTCCTGCTTATTGATAACAAAGACAGCCTTTCCTGTCTTGGTCTCCCCTTTTGGATTCAGTTTTGTCGCCATACCACCCCATGTACCCCGTACCTCCGGGTAGTTGGTCGCAAAAACGGCAGAACCGAGAAAAAACTGACATAGAACAATGATACCGATGATCTTTTTCATAGACACTCTCCGTGGGTGATGGGGCGTTGTTTGCAGGAGGTACCAAGGGCTCTTACCTCCCCGTCGATTTCACTGGTGCAGACAGGGGTAAGTGTATCTGGGTTAAAGGTGCGAATGCAACATTTTACAATGAAATACTGAAGGTGGCCTATGATCTCTGGTCTTGAGGGAGTAATATTTTGGGCAGAAGCAATCAGGGCAATGTTTCAGCTAACATTGGCAGGTCAATAGCTGAGCGCCAACAGTTTCTTCCTGCATTTTTGGCCGCATAGAGGCGGGCATCGGCCACGCTTAGGAGGGTATTCAACTCAATATCTGCCTTGGGGATAACAGAGGAGACGCCAAGGCTAATTGTCAGTAATCCCTGTGGCTTATTGCGGGGATGGCTCACCTGAAGCCCGAGGACCTCATTTCTCATTCTTTCAGCTACATGTTCAGCCCCCTTTAGATCAGTATCGGGAAGAATAACAACAAACTCTTCTCCACCATAACGGGCAACCCTGTCCACGTGTCTCTTGACCGATTTGCATAGAGCATTGGCCACGGCCTTGAGGGCATTATCCCCGACAAGATGGCCAAAGCTATCGTTATATGCCTTGAAATTATCAACATCAATTAACAAAAGAGAGAGCTCTGAACCCAGGCGAAGGCTTCGCTGTAACTCCTCCTGGTATATCTCATCGAAATATCTCCTGTTTAACAGGCCGGTCAAGCCATCCCGGGTTGACAGGAGGGTGAGCTGTTCATTTGTCTCCTCCAACTGTTGCTGGAGCTCTTCAAGCTCACAGAGACGATTGTCAAGTTCGATAGATTTTTTTTCAAGTTCTTCCTTGTGTTGATATAATTCAAGGAAAACTCCAATCTTACCCTTGAGAATAACGGGTTCCAGTGGTTTGAAAAGATAGTCCACAGCTCCTGAATCATAACCTTTGAATATTTGTGCCTTTTCTTTATGTTCGGCGGTCACAAATATTATGGGAATGTTTTTGGTGTTTTTGTTGCACCGCATAAGTTCAGCTACCTCGTAGCCATCCATCCCTGGCATCTGTACATCGAGGAGAACAAGGGCAAAATCATGGTCAAGGGTTGCAGCCAGGGCCGCATTCCCTGAGGTGGCCTTGACTAGTTCTATCTCTGCATTGTCGATAAGTGATTCCAGGACCAAGAGGTTTTCCGGCCTGTCATCAACTATAAGAATTTTTATCTGTGTCATTTTTTACTTTAGGGAGTCAATAAATTTCAAAAAAGGGGCAATTTCTTCAAGGATCAGGATATGGTCTGCATTGGTTTTTGCCAAGGCCGCCCGGGGCATTATATCGATAGCCGCTGTTTCCGGGGACTGGACAATGGTAAGCCCCCCATTTTTATAAATATCATTCAGGCCTGCAGCTCCGTCAGAATTGGCGCCAGTGAGAATGATACCTATGAGCTCGTCGCAGTAGGCGGCGGCAGCCGTTTGAAACAGACGGTCTATTGAGGGTCGGGAAAAATTCACCCGTTCATCCGCAGACAGGGCAATCGTCCGTTCCTCTTCGAGCAAAAGATGATAGTTCGGTGGGGCAAAATAGATAGTTCCCGGAGCAATAGGCTCCTTGTCATGAGCCTCTACCACGGTCAGCGAGCAGCACTCCTTGAAGAGGGGCACTAAATAGCTCTCTGGTTCATTGCCGATATGCTGAACAATCAGGATGGGTGTTTGGAAATCTGCTTCTAGCTGTGATAATATCTGCTTTAGAGCATGAATGCCACCGGCCGAAGCACCTATAACAATTGCACTATACCTCTTCATGGGTAGCGATCTTCCTAGGGCTTTAAACGTCTTTTGCGGTATATTTTTTCTCGGCCGGCCACTGCCTCAAAACTATCTGCTATCTTTGAAAATTGTATGCTCTCTTTTGATCCCAAACAGAGAAAACCACCCGGGCAGAGACTGTCGCAAAACAGCTGTAACACCTTTTCCTGCAGGTCTCGGTTAAAGTAGATCAACACATTTCGACAAAAAATAACATGCATTTCACCGAAAATGCCATCGGATACCAAATTATGGGAAGAAAATAGAACACGTTCTCTCAGGGAGCTTCTCAGTATCACATTGCTGTCATCGGCTGTATAGTAATCTGAAAAGTCATTTTTACCGCCGGATTTTATATAGTTAGAGGTGTACTCTCGTGCTACATCAAGGGGGTAGATGCCTTTGCGAGCTTTTTTGAGAATAAGTTCATTGAAATCAGTTGCATAGGTCTGGCTTCTTCTCTTCATGTCCTCCTCTTCCAGAAGAATCGCCATTGAGTATACCTCCTGTCCGGCGGAACAGCCTGCATGCCAAATTTTGATGAAGGGATAGGTCAGCAAATGGGGGACAACAATATCTCTTACCGCCTTGTAAAACCAAGGATCTCTGAACATTTCCGTGACGTTAATCGAGAGATCTATCAGTAATTTTTTAAAGAACTCTTCCTCGTAGATAAGCTTATGCTGCATCTCGGAAAAAGTTGTAAGGCCTGACAAAAGACGTCGGTGTTCCAGGCGTCTCTTGGTATGTGTGCCTGCATAATCCCGAAAATCATAACCATACTTTTGAAAAACAGCCTCGAGAAGCAGGGTGATTTCCAAGCGCTCATTTTCTATTTTTTCAGACGAGACACTCATATCAGTACAACCATACCCGCAACATTGAGATGAGCTTGTCAGCATCCACAGGCTTGGCCAAATAATCACTGGCTCCGGCCTCAATACACTTACTTCGATCGCCCTTCATGGCCTTTGCGGTTAAGGCTATTATGGGTAATTTTTTGTGCTGTATATTTTTGCGGATCTCCTGCATAGCCTCATAGCCATCCATTCGTGGCATCATTATATCCATTAAAACAGCATCAAAATGGTCCTGCTCCTTTAATTTCTCAAGGCACTCAATACCGTCTCTTGCCACAACGATATTAATACCTCGTTCCTCTAGAACACTAGAAAGGGCAAAGACATTGCGCATATCATCGTCAACAAGGAGGATCTTTCGACCTTTTAAAACAGCCTCCTTGTTGTGAATAAGCTTAAGCATCTGCTGTTTTTCTTCGGGTAAGTCTGCCTCGACCCTATGCAGAAAAAGGGCTGATTCGTCCAGCAGTCTCTCCGGTGACTTTACGCCTTTGACAATAATCGTTTCAGCATATTTATTGAGCTGTGCCTCTTCGGTTTGGGTAAGATCACGGCCCGTATAGATAATAATAGGAAGCCTGTAGAGAGATTCGCTTTGTCTGATTTTCTCCAGGAGTTCAAAGCCAGACATATCTCCCAGGCCAAGATCAAGAATCATGCAATCATAGCGTTCTCTGTTCAGCTCAAGGATTGCTCCTGCCCCGGAATCAACGGCGGTGGTTTTAACATCAGAATTACCAATTAACTCTATGATGCTCTCACGTTGAATCTTGTCATCTTCCACAAGGAGTAGTCGCTTTACCGATCTTGAGATGACGTTTTCAAGCTTTGCTAAGGTCTCTTCGACTTTTTCCATGGATACAGGCTTTGTTAGGTAGCCGATGGCTCCCATGCGCATGGCATCCATGGAGCTGTCGGAGGCGGACATAAAGTGAACCGGAATATGACGCAGTTTCGAATTATCCTTGAGACGCTCCATAACTGTCCAGCCATCAATACCTGGCAGGCCAATATCAAGTATTATGGCACTGGGGGTATAATGATCTGCCAGAGCTAAGCCTGTTTCTCCGTCACTTGCCAAAATACAGGCAAAGCCACGATCCCTGCCTATATCCCGAAGTACCCGTGAAAAGTTTTCGTCATCTTCAATGATGAGCAGACTTTTGCTGTCACTGTTTATCTGCCCTCTATCGTCCTCTATGTCAACAGATGCTTTATTGGTTATAGGGCAAATAGTCTCTTCTTTAGAGGGGGGCGTTTTTTTAATTTCTTTGCGAGCAGGCTGTTTCTCGCCGTCTTCAGTTTCAAGCTTTTCCTCAGGGGTATCTGTTGCAATAGCCTGGTTGTTCAGAGGTAGTGTTATCCTAAAGGTGCTTCCTTCATCCTCAACAGAGCTGAGGGTGATAAAACCGCCCAACAGTTTAGTCAGCTCCTTGGATATGGAGAGTCCAAGTCCCGTTCCTCCGTATTTCCTGCTGGTGGAGCCATCTACCTGTTGGAAGGCTTCAAAGATATTTTGCTGCTGTGCCTGCGGTATGCCAATGCCATCATCTTTAACAGCAAAAACAATGGCCTTCTGTCCCTCAAGTCTTGTGTTCAGGAGTTGCTCTGCCGGAGCTGGCTCGATTTCCAGGGAGACAGAGCCTTGCAGGGTAAACTTAAAGGAGTTTGTTATCAGATTACGTAGTACCTGCTGTAATCTCTGCGAATCTGTTTTTAGGGTCTGTGGTAACTGGGGGTTGAGAGTGATATCAAAGGATATACCTTTGTCGTGGGCCAGATCCTTATACAGCCTGTGCAGGTCAGCTTCAATTCGCTTGAAGGGAATTTCTTCAATTATCAGCTCAACCTTACCCGCCTCCACCTTTGACAGATCAAGAATATCATTGATCAGGTTGAGTAACTCTGCCCCGGAGGAGTGGATTGCCCCTGCCGATTCAACCTGTTTATCGCTGAGGTTGCCTGCTTTATTGGTCGAAAGCAGTTGGGATAAGATAAGTATACTGTTAAGGGGCGTTCGGAGCTCATGGGACATATTTGCCAGGAATTCTGACTTATATTTGCCGGATGTTTCCAGCTCGTCAACTTTTCCTTCGACAATCTTTTGGGCATCCAGCAGTTCAATGTTCTTGGTAGAAATTTCTTTTCTCTGTTTTTCCAGTGCCCCGGTTCTTTGCTGGAGTTCCTCGTTGGCAACCCGTAACTCCTCCTGTTGGGCCTGAAGTTCTGCCTCAGATTGCTTTAAGGCGCGGGTCTGTTCTTCAAGCTCCTCATTGGTAATCCGTAACTCTTCCTGTTGGGCTTGGAGCTCTGTCTCCGACTCTTTAAGGGCCCTTGCCTGGCTTCCCAGTGCCCTGTTAGAGGATGCCAGTTCTCGTTGTTGCTCCTGGGATTGGTCAAGAAGCGTAGCTATGCGCATTCTTGATTGGGCAGCATTGAGAATTACAGCAAGATTAGCAGAGCTTTGCTCAATAAAATCTCTCTGTATTTTTGTAAACCTGTTAATGGAGGCAAAGAGTATTACCCCGACAATATCACCCTCTATGGCGAGAGGCGCTGCAACGAAATAGCCGGGGATTTCTTCACCAATACCATAATTAATAGCAGGGGCATCCTCGACCAGGTTCGAGAAAGAGAGGAGCTCATTTTCTAAAGCTGCCTGGCCCACTAGGCCTTCACCGAATTTAAAGGTGCTGAAGTTGCCCTTTCTGTCGGAAAAGGCATAGGAGGAGCGTAGCTCTAGTATGTGGCCATCGTTGAGGTAAATCGCTCCCATGGCAATATTCATATGTTTAACAAAAAAGCGTATGGCTCTTTTGCTCAATTCATCGAGGGCTAGGTCTCCGCGCAGGTCGTTGTCAAGAGATTCTCGTCCCGACTTCATCCAGTCAATCTTTTGCAGTTTTTCTGACATATTGTTCAGTGAAGCTGCCAGGGTGCCAAGCTCATCATTTCGTTCTATCTCAAGTCTTTCTCCGAGTTTGCCATGGGAGATATTATTGGCAAATTCAATTTCGGCAATAATAGGACGGGTGAAATTTCTTGAGAGTAACCAGGCAATAATACTTATAAAAAAGATACATACTACAACAACAAGGCCGAACTTTTTGTAAATTGCCCGGATTGGCGCAGTGATCTCATGGTTGTCAATTTTTGATATTAAATACCAGTCCAGCCCATCTATTTCGAGCAGGTTATAGGCTACAAGTACCTCTGTATCGGCGCTGTCGCTACACATACTGTGTCCGCCTGCCAGGCCAGCTTTCTCTGCATCAGCCCAGTAACTGAGGTTCTTGGTAAAGGTATAGCCGACAACAAATTTACCATCCCCCATTGTTCTCAGGTTACTGCGTAATTCAAATTTACCAGTTTGATCTTGTGGGGTAATTATATATGATTCTCCTGTCTCCCCCATTCCGCGAGTAGATTCAATAATCTGGGAGATGAAATCTGCGCTAAACCGTATCAGGATAACGCCTATTTTATGGTTATCCTCTCCAAAAACAGGATAGCCTATGAAGGCCATTTGCTTGCTACTATCATGGAAAAAAGGTTCGAAATCGGTGATCACAGTCCCCTCTGCGCCCAAGGCCTTCCGCCATGTTTTGGCCAGAACGGTGTCCTTGTATTGGCGACTATCCAGCCGCTTCCATACGACTGCTTTTGTGTTCAGGGAAAATAAAACATCACCATGCTCCGCATCAATCAGATAGATATCTTCGTAATTATAGCGCTTGGTATAGTTTGCCAGGTGTTCAGTAATGCCCTGAATTTTTTTACTAAAGGTAGCAAGTCCTTCGGGTTGACTGTGGTATTTCTTTAGAGCGGTGAAGGTGTTATACGTATCTTTGGAACTGGCAAAGACCTGAATGGCGGCAAGATCATTTACGAAATGATCTTCTATCTGGTCTCTGTGGATGTCTTGTATTGATAAGAGCTTATTCGTTGCCTCTTGTACCAGAGAGGTTTCGGTCCATTGGCTGTATAAAAAGCCAATAATAATCAGGGGAAGAACCCCAGTTAAAAGAAAAAGAAACTGTAGCTTTAATCTAATTGGAACATTACTCAAGTGCACATCTTCCCCAAAAAATAGTTGTTATTCTTCTGATTCTGGGGGAAAAATTACACCCAAACCAAGCCTGAAAGCATACAGCTGCACTGTACACAGTTGGTTGAAATACACAAGAGGATTAGTCGGTAAATAAGAGGGAGATTTGGGGCAGAGAGCAGGGTTGAAGGGAGTTAGCTCAAAGAGGGTTGGATAAAAAAAAGCCCTTAACTCAAAGAAGAGCTAAGGGCTTAATATCTTTTACCAATGAATGGTGCCGGGACCAGGAATCGAACCAGGGACACACGGATTTTCAGTCCGTTGCTCTACCGACTGAGCTATCCCGGCACCTCATTGCGTGAGGCAGATATTTACCTAATCTCTGCCCGACTGTCAATGCTTTTTTCTCTATTTATTTCTTTTTATGCAGGGATAAGCCGCCCAAATCCAAGTCAAAATCAAGGTCGGCGTTCATATTGACGCTACCATCGGGATTTAGGGAGTTGTTCGCTTTTCTGTCTACTGCTCCGGAGGAATCAGTGTCCGATGTTATATCATCGGCAAAGAGTGTATCCAGATCCAGATCGTCTAAATCAAAACTTGCATGCCCATTGGACGGGGCTGGCTCTGAGGAGGACTCATCAAATGCTATCTCTTCATCAAGGTCAAAAAAGTCGTCCTCGGCCTCACCATTACCTGTGTAGTCCGGTTCAAGAAGGTCGTCGAGCTCTGTCAGACCGTCGGATGGTGGTGTCTCCATGTCTTGCGCAGGCCTTGTCTCTTCATCTGCAAAAAAGCCTTCGCTATCAGGGGGCAGATCAAATTCGTCGTCTGCCTTGCTATCGTCCTCATCCTCTCTTGCGGGGGGCTCTGGCTGCCCTTCTTCTGTCGATGCTTCGCTGGGCATTTCTGGCAATAAAAAATCAAAGTCAATCTCTTCATCCTCATCATCGAGGGGGAAGAGATCATCGTCAGTTTTATCGGTGAGAAGAATATCAAGCTCGCTATCTACAGCCTCTTCGTTAAGAGCTCCGTTCTCGGCAGGAGAGTCATTGTTGGAGGCGTCGTCGGAGGCGTCGTCGGAGGTATCGTCGGAGGTATCGTCGGAGGTATCTACCTGTAAAAAAGTGGGGCTGGCGGCGTTGAATGTTCCGCCGCTAGCAGCAATGACTTCGTTGGAGAAATCTTTTTGACACTGTTTACAAGAGGTCAAATGATCAAATGAAATATACCCACACTTAGGACAACGCATAAAATCTCCTCTTGAAAAAACAGACATGCCCATGATCATTAGATGATTACAGGTTCTCCATACTCCAATCCATTCCTATATCACAGGAAATGACAGAGTGGGTTAAGGCACCACTTGAGATAATATCCACCCCCGTTGTGGCAATGTCTGCCACTGTTTTCAGGGTGACTCCGCCGGAGGCCTCGACGAGAGCACGACCGTCAATCATGGCTACGGCGGTTTTCATATCTGCCAGAGACATATTATCAAGCATAATAATATCTGCGCCACAGGCAACACACTCTTCTACCTGTGGCAGGGTGTCGGTCTCGACTTCAATCTTGATGGTATGAGGGATAGCAAGCCGAGCACGCTCGACAGCTGCTGTGAGAGATCCACAAGCTGCAATATGATTATCCTTGATCATGACCCCATCGGCAAGGTTAAAACGGTGGTTACTGCCACCACCGGCTAAAACAGCATATTTTTCCAGCATGCGCAGACCGGGAGTGGTCTTGCGGGTATCGGTAATCCGTACTCCGGTTCCTTCCACTGCCTGGACAAAAAGGGAGGTCATGGTGGCAATGGCTGAAAGACGTTGGAGGAGGTTAAGTGCAACTCGTTCCGCTTTAAGCAGGTCAACAACGGGTCCTGAAACAGTGAGGATGATATCGCCCTTCTCTATGTGGGTGCCATCTGCTATGGCATTCTCAACGAGAATAGAGTCGTTTTGTACGCGAAAAACTTCACCTGCTACAGCGTCGGCACCGGCAACAACCATGGGCTGACGAGCAACCAGATGGGCTTTGCCCTGTTGCTTGGCGGGGAAGATGGATTCGCTGGTGATATCTCCCCGGCCAATATCTTCGGCGAGAAAATTGAGCAGGGTGCTTCGTAATGTATTCTTATCCATAATATTCTATCTTGTTGAAGAACTGCAGGCAAGCTGCAGTTCTTTGCTATTCTATATGATCTCTTCTTTTTAGGAGAGTTTTTTTAAGCGGTCACTGGCCTCATCAATCTTGGCAAGCTTGGCGTCAAGCTCTTCCTTTTCGCCGGTAACCTTCGCCACAACAGCTTCAGGAGCGCCTGCAAGAAACTTGGCATTACCCAACTTGCCATTTATCTGCTTCAGTTTTGCCTCTACCTTTTTGCGTTCACGAGAGAGCTTTTCAAGCTCTGCCTCTATATCGACAAGACCTGCAAGGGGCACAAATATCTCAATATCGTTATAGATATAGGTCGCCGCATCCGCTGGTTTTTCTGCCTCTGCAACAACGGTGAAACCTTCAAGGCGGGTCATGTCAGAGATGCCGGAGGTGTAGGATCGAATAATATCAGCCCTCTTGCTATCATGACAGATAACAGTGGCATTTATCTTGGTTGAGGGATGAACCTCCGCCTCGGAACGAATATTACGAATACCTGTAATAATACCCATAAGAAGCTCCATCTCCGCTTCGGCCTCTTCGTCCTTCCACTCTTCACGGACTTCAGGAAAGGCTGAAGTGGCGAGGAAACCACGTTCTCCAGGGAGTACACTCCAGATCTCCTCGGTGACAAATGGGGTGATGGGGTGCAGGGTTTTGAGGATGGTTTCCAGTACCACCATCAGGCAACCGCGGGCCTGATCTCGGGCGACAAGATCGTCGCTGAAGAGATCTGACTTGATCCACTCAAGGTACCAATCGCAAAATTCTTTCCAGATAAACTGGTAGTTGAGAGAGGCAACTTCATTGAAGAGGTAGCCGCGAAGACTTCTATGGATGCCTTCAACCAATTTGGCGGTACGGCTGAGTATCCAGCGATGGCCCAGGGCAAGATCCTTCGGTGTCTCTACAGCTACGCGAATGCTGTCGTCGCAATCGCCGATATGCATTTGGGCGAAGCGGGCTGCATTCCAAATCTTATTGATAAAGTGACGATATCCTTCGATACGGTCTTCGTCGAGCTTGATCTCGCGTCCCTGGGCGGCAAAGGCAGTTAAGGTGAAGCGCATGGAGTCGGTGCCGTACTGGGCCATGATCTCAAGTGGATCAATAACATTGCCGGTGGATTTTGACATCTTCTTGCCATGCTTGTCACGTACCAGAGCATGCAGGTAGACGTCCTTGAAGGGCACCTCATCCATGAGATGGAGCCCCATCATCATCATCCGGGCAACCCAGAAGAAGAGGATATCGAAGCTGGTTATCAGGACAGAGGTAGGATAAAAGGTTTGCAACTCTTTGGTGTTCTCAGGCCAGCCCATGGTGGAAAATGGCCAGAGGGCAGAGGAGAACCAGGTGTCGAGCACATCGGTCTCTTGACTCAGCTTGCTTGAACCACACTTCGGACAGCTGGTGGGGTCCTCGGTCTCAACGATGAGTTCACCACAATCGGCGCAGGACCAGGCGGGAATACGATGTCCCCACCAGATTTGCCGTGAGATACACCAGTCACGGATATTGTCCATCCAACTGTAAAAGGTGTTGTACCAGGTCTTGGGATAGATATTGATCTGGCCATCACGCACCGCATCAACTGCCTTGGCAGCTAGCGGTTTTACGGAGACAAACCACTGCAGGGAGGTGGTGGGTTCGATAACGGTCTTACAGCGATAGCAGTGACCTACGGCATGATCGTAATCTTCAATCTCAACCAGATAGCCCTGCTCGCGAAGATCTTCGACAATCTGCTTGCGGCATTCAAAACGATCAAGGCCGGCATATTTGCCCGCATTGTCGTTCATCATGCCCTTCTCGTCGATAACCTTGCAGAGATCAAGCCCATGACGTATACCAATCTCGTAATCATTACGATCATGGGATGGTGTTACCTTCAGGGCCCCGGTACCAAAATCCTTCTCTACGTGGTGATCAAAGACCACGGGCAGGATACGGTCGGTCAGGGGGAGTTTTATTCCTATTTCACCCAGGTGAGCATAGCGCTCATCATCTGGATGGACGGCAATGGCTGTATCGCCAGGCATAGTCTCGGGGCGGGTAGTGGCGATAACTACGGAGCCGGAACCATCGGCAAAGGGATAGCGGATGTGATAGAGTTTACCCTTGCTATCCTCGTGCTCAACCTCGTCATCGGCAAGAGCCGTCTGACAGCGTGGGCACCAGTTAACGATATAATCGCCCTTATAGATAAGGCCTTCCTTGTAGAGGCGGACAAATACCTCGCGAACCGAGGTGGAGAGACCCTCGTCCATGGTAAAGCGCTCACGCTCCCAGTCGCAGGAAGAGCCAATCTTTTTTAACTGATTAACAATTGTGCCGCCCTTATCTTCGCGCCACTTCCATACCCTTTCAATAAAGGCCTCGCGACCTAGATCGTGACGCCCCTTGCCCTCGGTTGCCAGCTGACGTTCGACGACGTTCTGGGTGGCAATGCCTGCATGGTCAGTGCCGGGAATCCACATGGTATTATCGCCACACATGCGGTGATAGCGTACCAGGATATCCTGTAGTGTATTGTTTAAAGCATGGCCTACATGGAGTACGCCAGTAACGTTTGGTGGCGGGATAACGATGGAAAATGCATCTTTACCATCCTCCATCTTCGTTGCAAAAGCATTCTGCTTATGCCAACGAGAAAGCCACTTTTCTTCAACATCTGCAAACTCATATCCTTTACTTAACAAGCTGTCCTGTGCCATATTTTTCTTCTTCTCTGTGTATATAGGAGTAATCTAAAACAAAAACATATAACGATAACAGAACAGGATACCCCACCACTTCACTGGCTGGCAAGCCTTTTCTGTAGATCAACTATTCGCTAGGCAAAGGAGGTGCTTGAATTTCCCGAATAATGACCACCCCAAGGTTGAGGTAAAAAAATATGTTCATAAATACTGAGTGCGTATCTATCCGTCATCCCGGCCACATAGTCACAGACGCATCTGTGGGCAAATTGTTGGTCTTCCCACTCTGGAGTCTTTTCTCCATAGGTCCAGTCCATGCCCTGTCGTCGAACTAAACCATTTTCTAAAAAATAGTGGTAGAGATCGGTGATAATTCTGCTAGCCTTTTCAAATTCTCGGTAGATTTTTTCTGTTCGATAGACATTTTTAAAAAGAAAAGAACGCATTCTGTCAATGGCCTCGAGCATCTCTTCACTGACATGGAGATTGCCATCGTCCCCCCGCAGGGTTTCGACAATAAGATCCCGAACCATGGAACCAATCCGGGCGGCATGACTATCGCCGACAACAGCACAAATTTCTTGTGGTAGATCCTTTCTCTTTATCACTCCCGCTCGCAGGGCATCGTCCATATCATGGTTTACATAGGCGACTATGTCGGCCAAGCGGACAATTTGCCCTTCAAGGGTAATAGCCAGACTCTTGGTGTTTTTGGGTAATATTTCTCCTTCGCCTTTGGAGTGACGGACAATACCGTTTCGTACCTCAAGGGTAAGGTTAAGGCCCCTGCCATCGTGCTCCAGCATATCAACTACTCGCAGGCTATGTATATAGTGGCGAAAGCCCTTGGGGTGCAATTTGTTGAGCGTTGCCTCTCCTGCATGGCCAAAAGGGGTATGACCAAGATCATGTCCCAGGGCAATGGCCTCGGTTAGCGATTCATTGAGACAGAGGGCCGCTGCCACGGTGCGTGCTATTTGGGAAACTTCTAAGACATGGGTAAGACGGGTGCGGTAGTGATCGCCGGTGGGAGAGAGAAAGACCTGGGTTTTATGTTTCAGACGGCGAAAGGTCTTGGAGTGAAGGATGCGGTCACGGTCCCTCTGAAAAGAGAGGCGGATGTCACCTATATGCTCTTCTTCAGGAATCATTCTCCCCCTTGAGTTTTTGCTTAGGGTGGCAAAGGGAGAGAGAATTTCTGCCTCTCGCTCTTCCAGCTGTTGTTTAAGTGATCGTCCCAAAACAGGTTGATATGTCATGAACCCTCCGCTGCATAGTGCTTGCTATAATTATGAGTAAAAACAAGTATAAGTTCAATTCCTTACTAGAACATAACATAAAAAAAAATTATGGCAAAAATTTTACATTTCTCTTTTTTTTCTATACACTAAAATAGAATTAGTCGTCCTCTCTTATACTAAGCAACAGGACAATTATTGATAGATAATTGCAGGCAGAGCTCAATTATCTCAAGATAAAAAGGAGCAAGGTATGACCCAGGTAAGTCTTAACGGTACCATAATAGAAACCATAGGTGATTTGCCGGAAGTTGGAGATATGGCAGCAGATTTCTCTCTTACCGCATCGGATTTATCGACAAAAACCCTTGACGATTATACAGGAAATACGGTGGTCTTAAATATTTTTCCTAGTATCGACACCCCTGTTTGTGCCATGAGCGTTCGTAAATTTAACAGTGATGCCGCAGGTAAAAAAAACACTAAGGTTCTTTGTATTTCTGCAGACCTGCCCTTTGCGCATGCCCGTTTTTGTGATGGTGAGGGATTGAAAAATGTTATTCCCCTCTCTGCTTTTCGCTCCCCAAATTTTGGTAAAGATTATGGGCAGACAATTATAACAGGGCCGCTGACAGGACTTCTCGCTCGGGCCGTGGTTATTATCTCGCCTGCGGGTAAAATTCTCTATACAGAGCAGGTGCCAGAGATCACTCAAGAGCCTAATTATAGTAAGGCCCTTCTCCTTCTTGCAGAGTAATATCTTCGGCAAAAGTATAAAAAATAAGAAATATATTTGCAAAATACAGATTTAACTTATAGAGATGTTTTCTGAAGACCATAAACACTCCGTTGTTTTGGACAGAGGAGCTTTCTTGTTTTTTATTACCTATGCTAGGAGAATACAATGTCAGATATTATTTCGGCAGTAGATGCCATGGAAGTTCTCGACTCTAGGGGAAATCCTACCGTACGAGTTTTTGTTACTTTAGATAATGGCACCACATGTGCGGCATCTGTTCCTTCCGGAGCAAGCACAGGCGAAAATGAAGCAATAGAGCTTCGAGACGGAGATGCATCCCGCTATCTCGGCAAGGGAGTGCTTAAAGCTGTTGATAACGTAAAAAATATTATTGCTCCTGCCGTAATTGGCAAAAAAATTACTCATCAGGCTGCAATTGATAATCTGATGATTGAGCTTGATGGTACCGAGACTAAGTCCAGTCTTGGCGCTAATGCCATTCTCGGTGTTTCCATGGCCGTCGCTCGTGCCGGTGCACGTTCCAGTCGCCTGCCACTCTACCAATATCTCGGCGGACCAGGCGCCAGACGCATTCCCGTGCCTGCCATGAACATCATTAATGGTGGAGAGCATGCAGATAACAGTGTGGACATCCAGGAGTTTATGGCTGTGCCTGTGGGCGCACCAAGTTTTGGAGAGGGTCTACGTTATATTGCAGAGACATTTCATAATTTGAAAAAGATCCTTAAGAGTCGTGGTCTTGCAACCAGCGTTGGTGATGAGGGTGGCTTTGCGCCAAACCTTGAAAGCAATGAGGCTGCCATGGATATCATCATTGAAGCCATTGAGGCCAGTGGCTATACCCCAGGAAAAGATATTGCCTTTGCACTCGATAGTGCAGCGAGCTCTTTTTCTCCAGATCTCTGTGGTAGCTATGACCTGAAATGGTCTGGTGGTGGCAAAAAAGACAGTGCTGATATGATTGCCATGGCTCAAAAATGGATTGAGAAATACCCAATCGTTTCTTGGGAAGATCCACTTGCTGAAAACGACTGGGCAGGTTTTCAAAAACTGACAGCTGCCGTTGGCGATAAAATTGATGTTGTCGGTGACGATCTCTTTGTTACCAATACCAAGTATATCGCCCGTGGTATTGAAGAGAAGAGTGCCAACTCTGTACTTATTAAGCTCAACCAAATTGGTACAGTAACTGAAAGTATTGATGCCGTGCGCATGTGTCGTGAGGCGGGTTGGAGATACTTTATCTCTCATCGATCCGGTGAAACAGAAGATACCTTTCTTGCTGATTTTGCCGTAGCAATGGACGGTGGACAACTCAAAACAGGTTCCGCAAGTCGAAGTGAGCGTATTGCTAAATACAATCGTCTTCTTGAAATCGAGCGAGAGCTTGGTGCTAATGCCCTTTACTACTGGTAGATTCCTCTAGGATAGATATGGGAGTCAGTTAGCTGTCTGGTCTGACTCCCTTATCCGTAAATTCAGTACCATTTCATTCTTTTCTGTCTAGCCTCTGTTAATCTTGGAAAATCCCCTCTGCAATAAAAATGTATCAGCAAAAGGTATGGGTAGATCCTGCTCTTGATGAGATCTGCTCTTAGCCGAGCTGGTCTTTAGGAAAAATGGTCAATTCTTTAAAGTTATCCCGTAGAATGTTATTCTTAAATTTCTTGTGTCTGCAGGAGAAAGACTGTAGGTTTGCCCTGTTTTTCGAAGTTTTTCATCTTGAAAAGGAACGGGTGCAGAATTATGGAAGGAATTGATCTGAGTTTTCAGATATTTATTTTTCTCTTTATTGTTGGTGCGGTGGCAGGACTTGTTGATTCTATAGCAGGAGGAGGTGGACTCATTGCCCTACCGGCCCTCCTCTTTGTCGGTCTGCCCCCACAGCTTGCTCTGGGAACCAATAAATTGCAGGGTTGTTTTGGCACTTTTTCTGCAAGCTATAACTTTGTTAGAACAGGCCATGTCTCCCTGCGCGGGGCCTCCTCGGGTATAATCTTTACCCTCTTGGGGGCTGGGCTTGGTGCTTGGCTTGTTCAGCAACTCTCAGCCGGTTTTACCCAGTACCTCATCCCGGTCATGCTCTGTATCGTTTTTCTCTATATCATGCTCTCTCCCCGCCTTGGTTTTGAAGAGAGGGGGGCCAAGATGTCGATATTTGCCTTTAGCCTGGTCTTTGGTATGTCTCTTGGTTTTTACGATGGATTTTTTGGTCCCGGCACAGGTTCTTTTTGGACAATGGCCTGCATGACCATGATGGGAATGAATATGACCCGAGCCTCGGGTTATACAAAGATAATGAACTTCACCCAGTAATATTGCGGCACTTTCTCTTTTTGTTGCGGGTGGGAATGTCTGTTATTCAGTGGGCCTGACCATGGCTCTGGGGCAGATACTGGGGGCATCCGTGGGTTCCCATCTTGCTATTAAAAACGGAGCAAAATTTATCCGCCCCGTTTTTTTGGCAGTTGTTTTTCTTACTATTACCAGACTCATCTATAATCAAATTTCTCCTGCAGGCTAGGCAGGGAATTATTTTTTTCCTTCACATTCTGGGCAAATGGTTTTTATAAAACGATCTTCACCATTTTTTTCTATAAGTTCAAGGTAGTCATGCCATGTTCCCTCGTCAATATCTTCAATTTTGTGGCATTTTTCGCAGACGGTGAGGCTGTCCTGCAGGGTGTCGAGTTGATTGATGGCATTTTTTAATTCAGTGACGGTGGAGGCAAGCATGTCCTGACTGCGAACAAGGCGATCGGCAACACGTACTCTGGCCCGCAATTCATCACTGTTAAAGGGTTTGGTGATATAGTCATCGGCGCCGGCATCAAAACCAAGCAGTATATCATTTTTGCTGCCGTGAGCGGTTAGCAGTATAATATATGGAGGGTTTTCGCTCTCCTGTTCCCTCAGCCTTTTGCATACTTCCAGTCCATCAACTTCGGGCATTTCCCAGTCAATTATGGCAATCCTAGGTGCCTCTCCACGACCAAAAAGCTCCATGGCCTCTTTTCCATCCTTAGCTTCCAGAACGTCGTAGCCCCAATTTTCTAAACTTACCTGCACCATTAGTCTTGTTACAAGTTCATCTTCTGCCACAAGCACTTTCATAGTCGTCACCTTGTCGTTAAATAAAAAATAATATCCACCATACAATACAGAAGACCTTACAGTAAAAAGGTTCTATTGTTCCATGTTTTTTTGCTGAGGCCTATTTATCTTCATAGACTAAGAGTAGGTCTGGTAAGCCCTGTTCTCTTCCCCCAAAAGATGGGAAAATGGGGTAGGGGAAAAATATATATTTTTAAATTCAGTTGAATAGCGGTTAATTTTTTTGCTACCCTTAGCTTACAGTAGAATGCATTTTTCAGGATTTGACCATCCGCAATAGATAGGGAGGATGGAGCAAACCAACCTTTCACCTTGGTACATTTTTTATGAAAACCTTTTGTATAAAAAAAGGTCTTAATATTCCCATTAAAGGTGTTGCTGGGCCGCAAATACGGCAGGGAAAAGTTGTAGATAAAATAGCTTTGATTGCCGATGATTATGTTGGCCTGAGGCCAACTATGAAGGTTGAGGTTGGTGATAAGGTTATCTGCGGTCAACTTCTCTTTACCGATAAGCAAACGCCCGGTATTCGCTTCACCGCCCCGGCAGCAGGCACGATCAGCGCAATTAACAGGGGGGGGAAACGTAAATTTCTCTCTCTGGTGATTGATCTCGCCAAGGATCTTGCCTGTACATTTCTTCACCCTGAAGATGTTTATACGTCTGAAAGTATTGGTGATATTCTTATTCAGTCTGGACTGTGGACATGCTTTCGGACCCGGCCCTATGGCAAGATTCCCGGCATAGAGACAAGCCCCCATTCACTTTTTATTACGGCAAGTGATAGTGCACCTCTGGCTCCCTTGCCCCAGAGCATTATCGCTGAATACAGCGATGAGTATAGTGAGGGACTCAGGCAGCTTCGGGCATATTTCTCCTGTCCCATATATTACTGTACCAATCAGGAGGCGTTGCTCCCCGCCGAGGAACTGGAGGGGCTTGATTACAACTGTTTTCTGGGGCCTCATCCGGCAGGACTTGCCTCGACTCATATTCATTTTCTTGACTCCGCCAGCGAAGATAAGACCGTCTGGAATATATCCTATCAGGATGTTATTTCCATTGGTTATCTCTTTCGTACGGGCCGCCTGATGACAGAGAGGATCATTGCCATTACCGGTCCGTCAGCTCGTCAGCCCTCTCTTCTGCGCACCCATATAGGGGCCGATATTCATCAACTCTGCCGTGATGAGGGGTCAGGGGCCGGGGTGCGAACCATCTCCGGCTCTGTCCTTGCGGGCCGACAGGTAACAGATGAAGAACACTTTTTAGGCCGTTACCACAATCAAATATGTATGCTCGAGGAGAGTGCGGACAGATCACCTTTTAATTGGGCAATGCCGGGTAGAGATAAATTTTCCGCTCGGCCCATTTTCGCCTCCCTCTTCTCTAAGGGCAAGACGTTTTCAATGAAGACAGCACTCTATGGAGGTTTTCGGGCAATTTATCCTCTGGGCAGCCATGAGCAGGTCATGCCTCTTGATATCCTGGCGACCCCATTTTTGCAGGCCATATCAAATCATAATACCAGTAAGGCAAAGGATCTCGGTTGTCTGGAACTGATAGAAGAAGATCTAGCGCTCTGTAGCTTTGTTTGCCCGGGAAAAAACGAATTTGCTAGTGTTCTTCGTGGCGTATTGGCTAGCATAGAACAGGGCGATTAAGGACTTAGGATAAATCATATAACTGAGATAGAGGAAGAGATGAGCGTCTTAAATACCTTGTTAAGAAAGATCGAGCACCTTTTTACGGAAGGGGGCAAAGGCCGTTGGTATCCACTCTATGATGCCTTCGATACCTTCCTCTTTGGTAGCAATCTTACGACAAAAACTGCTCCTCACGTGCGAGATGCCATAGATTTTAAAAGGATAATGACGATTGTCATTATTGCCCTCATTCCCTGTACCCTGATGGGTATTTGGAACACAGGTTATCAGGCAAATATTATTATCCATCTACAGCCGGGTGCCGAGTTAGGTGGTTGGCGAAGCCAAATCATGGCTCAGGTCGGTATTGATCCCCGCAGTTTTTTTTCAAACTTTATCCATGGCGCCCTCTATTTCCTGCCCATTTATCTTGTTACCCTTATTGTAGGCTCCTTTTGGGAGGGGCTCTTTAATTTGATTCGCGGTCATGAATTTTCCGAGGCATTTTTGGTCACCAGTCTCCTCTTTGCCCTTATTCTTCCTCCAAATATTCCACTCTGGCAGGTGGCCGTTGGCATTAGCTTTGGGGTGGTTTTTGTTAAGGAGGCCTTTGGAGGAGTGGGACGCAATTTTATGAATCCCGCCCTGGCAGCCCGGGCATTTCTCTTTTTTGCCTACCCAGGGCAGATCACCAGTGACAAGGTCTGGACAGCCGTTGACAGTGTCAGTAGCGCTACTCCTCTTTCTCAAATTGCCTCCAGCACTGGAGATTTCTCATCCCTTGCCATCAGTTGGCAGGACGCCTTTTATGGCATGATCCCCGGCTGTATTGGCGAAACATCTGCCTTGGCCTGTCTCATTGGTGCTGCCATTCTTCTGCTGACCCGGATAGCCTCCTGGCGAATTATGCTCTCCATGACCCTTGGCGCTCTTATTTGCTCCAGCTTTTTTTGGTTCTTCTTGAGTGGCGACAGGCCAATTTATGGTATCCCACCATACTATCATCTGGTATTTGGCGGTTTTGCCTTTGGTCTGGTTTTTATGGCAACGGATCCTGTGTCGGCTGCCCATACGCAGGTGGGGCAGTGGCTCTACGGTCTCTTTGTCGGCTTTTTGGTCATCCTTATTCGGGTCCAGAATCCCGCATATCCGGAAGGGGTCATGTTTGCCATTCTTCTCGGTAATGTCTTTGCCCCACTCTTTGATTACTTTGTCATAGAGGCCAACATAAAGAGGAGGAAGCTACGCCATGTTTGATATTCGAGTGGCAAAACCCTTTTATTCAGCCTTGATTCTTGCCTTTGTCTGTTCGGCCCTGGTGGCTGCGGCAGCCGTTGGCCTGCGTCCCCTGCAGGAGGAGAATAAAAAAAATGATCAGCAAAAAAACGTTCTCTATGCAGCCGGCATATACGATAAAACCAAGTCCGTTGACCAAATGTTTACGGCAGTCACTCCCCGTCTTGTCGACTTGAAAACAGGGGCCTATATTGCCAGCGATGTTATGACCCCGGAGGAGTACAATCAGGATGAGGCCAGAAGCAATGAGAGGACAAGCAGGCTCCTGCCTTCTGATGAGGATATTGCCAGATTGAATAGACAGGAAAACATTTCCCTGGTTTATCTGGTGAAAAAAGAGGGGGTACTCAGTCAGATCATCCTGCCCGTACGGGGTAAGGGGCTGTGGTCAACCATGTTTGCCTATGTGGCAATCAGTTCTGATCTTAATACCATTACCGGGGTCTCATTTTACCAGCACGGGGAGACTCCCGGCCTTGGTGGTGAGATAACCAATCCACGTTGGTTGGCAAAATGGCAGGGGAAAAAAATCTATGACCAAGAGGGGGCTACGGTCTTTCGCATTGCCAAGGGCAGGGCTCAGGGTAAAAATATTGCCTATCGGGTAGACGGACTTTCCGGGGCGACATTTACTGCCCGGGGTGTCAGTGATCTTATGCTCTTTTGGTTTGGCAATGATGGCTTCAAACCCTATTTGAGCCGATTGGAGAGGGAGAAATATAATGGCTGATACTAATAGAGAACTGCTACTACGCTCCATTTTTAAGCGTAATCCTATCGCCCTTCTGGTTCTGGGGGTCTGTTCGGCCCTTGCCGTCACCGGGCAGATGACGACGGCTCTTGTCATGGCTGTTTGTGTTACTCTGGTGGTGGCTTTTTCCAGTCTTATCATAAGTCTGGTCCGTTTTCAAATTCCCAATAGCGTCCGTATTGGCATCCAGATAACCGTTATCGCCACCCTGGTTATTCTGGTGGATCAGTTTCTTAAGGCATTTTACTATGATCTCTCCAAACAGCTCTCCATCTATGTGGGTCTGATTATTACCAACTGTATTGTTATGGGCCGGGCCGAGGGCTATGCCATGCATAATCCCCCTATAGCAAGTTTTGTCGATGGTATTGGTAATGGGCTTGGTTATGGATTTATTCTCATGTCCGTGGCATTTTTTCGTGAGCTCCTTGGCTCGGGTAGCCTCTTCGGGATCACTGTCTTACCACTCACCACCGACGGTGGCTGGTATCAGAGAAATGGTTTATTGGTGCTACCGGCCAGTGCCTTTTTTCTTATTGCCCTGCTGATCTGGTTGTTTAGAACCATTGATCCCAGCCAACAGGAGAAAGAGTAATGGCCCACTATCTTGATATTATCGTCCGCGCTATATTCATAGAGAACCTGCCTCTTAGTTTTTTTCTGGGTATGTGTACCTTTCTTGCCATCTCTAAGCAGGTGAAGACAGCCATGGGGCTGGGCTTTGCCGTCTTGGTTCTGCAGATTATAACCGTGCCCATTAACAATCTCCTGCTTACCCATGTTCTCAAGCCGGGGGCCCTGGCATGGCTTGGTCAGCCCGATCTTGACCTGCGCTTTCTTGGTTTGCTCACCTATATCTCTATTATTGCCGCCGTGGTGCAGGTACTGGAAATGGTCCTGGACCGTTTTATCCCCGCCCTTTACAACAGTCTTGGTATTTTTCTGCCCTTGCTCACCGTCAACTGTGCAATTTTGGGAGCAAGCCTCTTTATGGTGGAGAGAAACTATACTTTTGCCGAGAGTGCGGCCTATGGTGTCGGGGCCGGGGGAGGTTTTTTTCTGGCCGTGGTCTGTCTTGCCGGCATTCGGGAACGTCTTGAATATGCCAATCCTCCTGCTGGTCTGAAGGGGCTGGGCTTGACCTTTATTACTACAGGGCTCATTGCCATCGCCTTTATGGGCTTTGCCGGTATGGAAATATAATAGCTGAAAGGTGTCTGCTTATGAATGAAGTCTATTTTGCCATCCTCTGCTTCGTTGCCATTCAATTCATCCTGGTCGCACTCATTGTCCTGGCTAAAAAAACACTTTTGCCAAGTGGTGAGGTGCAAATAACCATTAACGAGACTAAGGAGTGTCGCGTTCCGGCTGGCGGTAAGCTCCTGACCAGCCTTGCCGACAATGGTATTATCCTCTCCTCGGCCTGTGGTGGGGCAGGAAGCTGTGGCCAGTGCCGGTGCATTGTAACCGAGGGCGGAGGTAGTATTTTTCTTACCGAGCGTTCGCTGATCAATAACCGAGATGCCAATCGGGGTATGCGTCTCTCCTGTCAGGTGCCTGTTAAGAGGTCCATGCGGATCCTTGTCCCGCCTGAAATGCTTGAGGCGAAAAAGTGGCGCTGTAGGGTGGCATCGAACAGAAATGTGGCCACCTTTATTAAAGAAATGGTCCTTCAGCTTCCAGAGGGTGAGAGTGTTGACTTTAAGGCCGGTGGCTATATTCAGATTGAAATTCCTGCCCATAGCCTTGCCTATAAAGATTTTGATATTGATGAGCGTTTTCTGTCGGATTGGACAAAGTTTAAGATGTTTCAGTATAAGTCTCTGGTCGCAACTCCTGTCACCCGGGCCTATTCCATGGCCAACTATCCTGGGGAAAAGGGGATCATCAAGCTCAACGTCCGAATTGCCACGCCCCCTCCCGGTGAGGTGGCCGCGCCTCCGGGTAAGTCATCCTCATATATATTTAATCTTCAGGAGGGGGATGAGGTAACCATCAGTGGCCCCTTTGGCGATTTTTTTATGGACGATAGTGATTCTGAGGTGCTTCTCATCGGTGGAGGTGCAGGAATGGCTCCACTGCGCAGCCATGTCTTTGATCTCTTTCAGGGCAAGCATACTGGGCGTAAGGTCTCTTTTTGGTATGGTGGTCGGAGTCTGCAGGAGGTGTTTTATCAGACAGAGTTGAACGCCCTTGCCAATGAATATGATAATTTCACATATCATTTGGGGCTTTCTGATCCGCAAGAGGAGGACAACTGGACTGGGGAGGTCGGGTATATCCATCTCATCTTATATGAGAATTATCTCAAGGATCATCCTGCCCCTGAGGATATCAACTACTATCTCTGTGGTCCGCCAGTAATGAACAGGTCAGTACAGGAGATGCTTGATAATCTGGGTGTTGAGCGGACAAATATTCACTTTGATGATTTTGGAGGGTAGATGATGGGGACATTTTTGCTTTTACTGCTCATTACATTTTGTCTCTTTCTCCTAGCGGCGGGCTTAGTTAATTTTTCTAAGCGCCGCCAGGAAAAGAGCAAGCTCAGCTGTCTCTGTGGTGGGGCGGGGGGCAATCATTGTTCAGACCGGAAAAAGTCGTGCAAGGAGCTTTAGGTGGAGCTACCCGCCCTTTTCTTGCCCTGCTGGAAATGACGATGCTTGGCCAATATTTCCGTTAAGTGTACTACCTTAATCGTTGAACCCGCCGAGGCAACGGCACTGCGCCACTGCATCAGGCAGCCGGAGCAGGTGGTGGTGATGATATCAGGGTTAAGGGCCAGGACCTTATCTCTCAGATCGTCACGGATAGCAGTGGATATTTTCATCGCCGCAAGGGAAAACAGGCCTCCCATGCCACAGCACTGGGGGCCATCTGCCAGTTCCACCAGCTCTATTCCGCTACATTCTTTGAGTAGCTTACGAGGTTCATCGACGATATTCAGCTCGTTGCGGAAATGACAGGGGTCGTGGTAAAATACCCGTAGATTCTTTTGTTCGTTTACTGCCTTCTCTTCGCTCTTTTTCTCGTCCTTTTTCAAGGTCTGCAAAAATTCAGTCAGCTCGACACAGCGTCCGCTGATCCGTTTGGCCCGTTCCTGCCATGCCTTCTCATCTGCGAAAACATTTTCCAGGGAGTGCAGTTGGAAGAAGCAGGAGGCGCAGCTGACCAGAATCGGTCCCTCTGTTTTTTCTAAGGCGATAATGTTTTTTTCTGCAAGCCTTCTTGCCCCGGCCAGATCTCCAGCAGAAAAGGCACTGAGCCCACAGCAGGAAAGTCCTGTCGGCACCTGAAGACTGTAGCCTAGGGTGGCAAAGAAACGACGGTGTTTCTCCAGCAGGGCAGGGGTGATATAGCTGGTAGCACAACCGGGAAAGTAAAGCAGTGGCTGGAGATCAGGGTCTGTAGGCAACGGGCAGGGGGCTGTCGCCTCCGACTCTTTACTGTCTGTCAGATGATCTTCACTTAACATGGCCAGACGCAGGCGTAGGCCACTCTCGGCAGGTAGTCCTTTGGCTAGTAATCTGTCAAGGTGCAGAGCAATCTTGCGTAGGTGGACAAGCATTTGAGGGCGTTCAAGCGCTTTGCCTGCCAAGTATTTTTTGTAGCCACCCGGTATTACAGTGATTTCACTACGTACCTGCCGGACATGGGCAAGGGTGTCGATTCCCCGAGGGCATACCTGCGAGCAAGCACCACAGAGCAGGCATTTGGAGAATATATCTTTAACGTCGGCGCCCGAGGCATCTTCCCCTATTTTTTGCAGGTGTTGTCGGCCGCGGGAAGAGTAAAATTCTTTGCCACCACTTGCCCTGTAAACAGGGCAGACCACTGTGCAGGCACCACAGCGGGCGCACTCTTTTTCCGGCCCTTTTTTTGTCTGCCCTTTTTTCATTATTTTCCCCAGAGTAGGAAGGCCTTGATAAAGCCATCGAGACCGCCGTCAAGTACAGCATCGACATTACCTGCCTCAAAATCTGTACGATGATCCTTAATTAGACGATATGGTTGCAGTACATAGGAACGAATCTGGCTTCCCCAGGAGATGCCCTTCTTCTCGCCGTGCAGTCCTTCCTGCTGATCTGCTTTTTTTTGCTTTTCGAGCTGATATATCTGGGCAATAAGCATCTTCATTGCCATCTCTTTATTGCGATGTTGAGACCTTTCATTTTGGCACTGGACAACAACGCCGGTCGGCAGATGGGTTAAACGAATTGCCGAGTCGGTCTTATTTACATGCTGACCACCTGCGCCACTGGCACGATAGGTATCTACCCGCAGATCTTTTTCGTCGATATCAACATCAACCGTATTATCGAGTTCTGGCATGACCATCACCGAGGCAAAGGAGGTGTGGCGTCTGCCACTGGTGTCAAAGGGAGAGATCCGTACCAGGCGATGGATGCCAAGCTCTGAACGCAGATAACCATAGGCCCATTGCCCCTTGATCAGAATGGTAATACTCTTGGTACCTGCCTCATCACCGGGGAGTAAATCAAGGATCTCGGTCTTAAATTTATGGCGTTCCGCCCAGCGCAGATACATACGTAGGAGAATATCAGTCCAATCCTGGGCCTCGGTTCCACCGGCACCTGCGTGGATAGAAATAATGGCGTTGCAGCTGTCATGTTCACCGATGAACATGCACTCCAGCTCGATGGCGGCCAGGGCGTTGGCAAAGCTCCCTAGCTTCAGCGCAATTTCCTGCTCAATTTCCTGGTCACCCTCTTCGGCGGCCATCTCAAGAAGCATTTCACTCTCTTCGAGGTCGTCCCACTTATTCTGCCAGCCTTTAACTTTATCCTGAATCTGGCCATGCTCTTTTTGTATCTTTTGGGCAGTGGCAGCATCATTCCAAAAATTGGGGGCAAGGGTCTGACGTTCCAGCTCTTCTAGTTTTTCTATAAGATGAGCTAAGTCAAAGATGCTCCTTCAAGGCCTGCAGTCTGGCCCTCAGTTCAGTGATTTTTTGTTTAGAGACCGCTGCTCCATCATCAATAGCCATATCCTTCCACCTCTTTATAATTCTAACAACTTGATCATAATCGTTTGAGCTGGCAACTTTTCCTTCTGTAGAGGAGAAGATAGCCGCCCACTATCAATAAACATAATGGCGCAAAAAGATAGCCCCAACAAACAAAAAACGTTCGTTTTTCCAGGAGAGGGATCTCTTCCACCCCCACCCAGGAACTAAAGAGTGGTGAGACCTGTACCAGCGTTCCCAAGGGGCTGATGAATGCCGAAAATCCCGTATTTGCAGAGCGGACTATACTGCGTCTTGTCTCAACTGCCCGCATAGCTGTCATTGCCAAACTATGATATGGGGCACTCGATCTACCATACCAGGCATCATTGGTCAAATTCACCAGAACATTAGCACCGGAGTCAACCCATTTTCTGGAGATGTCGGCAAAGACAGACTCAAAACAGATAAGCACCCCGGAACGGGCATTCTGCCAATCCAGGGTCTTCTCTACTCGACCCGGAGTGAAATCTCCCACGGAGACCACAAGCGGTTCCAGAAATGGCAGGTATTTTCGAAAAGGGACATACTCTCCAAAGGGAACCAGGTGACTCTTGTAGTAGGATCCTGAGAATCCTTTCCGGGAGAGTAGTTGTGCACTGTTATAATAGTCTATATCGCGTGCTTTTTGATCGACAATCCGGAACCAGGGGGCGCCAGTAAGGAGAGCATAGTCATAGCGACTAACGGAATCCTGCAGGGACTGGGTGTAGATAGACTTTTCCGGGTAGAAGGGGAGAGCGGTCTCTGGCCAGACAACCATCTCCGGTCTGTTTTGCCTGAAGAGCCCCTCGGTCAGGCCCAGATATTTTTCCACAGTCTGGCCTGTCTGATTGACAGACCACTTGAGGTTCTGTTCAATATTGCCCTGGACAATGGCCACCGTTATGGTCTTGGCCTCAGCCATTTCCAAGCTTATCTGTTTTTGCCGTAGCTGTGAATAGGCAGTTAGGGCAAGGATAATAAGCCACGGGGTAAGGAGGCTTATTGGTCTTCTTTTAATTCTCCCACCTCTTAGGAAAAACGAGATAAGCTGGTAAAAAGAGACGTTCAGCATGATAATGACAAAGGTCAGGCCATGGTGGCCAAAGAGATCGGCAAATTGGAGCAGGGAGGGGGTAAGGGCAAGCCCGTAGCCCAGATCCATCCAGGGAAAACCGGTGAAGAGATATGCTCGTAGCCAATCAATTCCCACCCAGAGTGCGGGCAGGAGCCAGAGCCCGGCTCTGCCTGTCAGGAAGGTCCGGCCCACCAGGACAAAGGTAAGCAGGTATATGCTCATATAGAGGGCAAGCATGGCCAGGGCTGGCAGGGCAAGATAAAGGGGCAGCCCGCCGTACTGTTTGAGAACGATGACAATCCAGTAGAGCTGCCACATATAGTGAACAGATCCTGCCAGAAGGGCGCAGGCACCTGCCTGTTTAGCTCCTGTTCCTTGTAGGGCAAAAAACAGAGGTATCAGGGCAAGAGGAAGCAGGGGCCAGAAGCCACCACTGCCTGGCATTGCCAGGGAGAGGGAGATGCCTGTAAGTAGGGAGAGGAGGTAGGGCAGGGATCGTCGACAGATATTCATTATTAGCTCTTGGCTCTCATATCGGTGATATGTACCTGAAGTATATGACGGTTTGTGGCATTTGTTATTTCAAAACGCAGTCCCGAGGACTCAACGATATCGCCCACAGCACCCAGGCGACCGAGGAGGTGGATAAGGAGGCCTCCCAGGGATTCATGCAGACCCTCGGGAAGCGTTACCCCAAAGTGCCTTTCTATTTTTTCTATGTCAATGCGGGCATGGGCGAGGAGCATTCCGTCACCAATCTCTTCAAGCTTATCCTGCTCATCGTCATATTCGTCGTCGATTTCACCGACGATTTCTTCTAAAATATCTTCCATGGTGATCAGTCCGCGGATGGCACCAAATTCATCGGTCACCATTGCCATATGTGCCTTTCGTTTTTGGAAATCACGGAGCAGGTCGACAATGGGTTTTGCTTCGGGGATGAAGTAGATTGGGAGCAAAAAATCCTCAAGAGAGACAACCTGGGAAGAGTTGTTCATGGCAAGTTTGAGTAAATCTTTGACATGGATAATACCGATGACCCTATCCGGGTTTTCCCGGTAGATGGGGATTCGGGTAAAACCTTGCTTAACAACACCGTCCACAATTTCTTCAACAGAGCTGGAAATTTCAAAGGAGATAACTTCAGCAACAGGGGTCATAATCTCTGCGGCCTGGGTATCCCGGAAATCAAAAATGGAGTTGATCATCCTCTCTTCAAGGCTTGAGATAAGACCCTGTTCTTCGCCTTCCTCAAGTAACTCCTGGATCTCTAGTTCAAGGTCTTCCTTTGTTCCCGGTTTACCGAAGGAAAATAAGGAGGATAATTTCTTGAGGAGGCTTTTCTGTTCACCCTCATCAGGAGGGTCTGCTTTTGTTTCTGCGTTCACAGGCTATTAAATTGGTAGAATTAATCTTTAGGAGGTAAGATACTTGTTACCATTCTGGGGAATAACTATCTCCGATACTCTACAGGATAGTCTATAATAATGTACAAAGAATGATCATTAAAGAAAGGAAAATCAATAAGCTCTTTTTTTTATCTAAGCAGGTGCCAATAAAACATAAATAGCAGATGCTACCGCTATTTAGGAAAATTTAGAGCCAAAGGCTTTAAAAAAAATCTTTGCCAAAAGAGCCAAGCAAGATTATATTACTGTTGTTTATGCTCGGCCTTCTCTTTGAATTTAGATTATTTTAGCTGCTCAGCATAAGAGAAAAAAGCTCTATAAATAAAGGCAGGATGTAAGGAACACACTTGCTTGATTACACCCATAACTGCCAATAATCACAACAAACGAGGAACAATTTGGAAGGAAAAGTTCTTATAGCTAATCGTGGTGAAATTGCCATTCGTATTATGAACGCCTGCAAAGACCTTGGACTTGACTACGTAGTAGTATATACGGATGCAGACAAAGATTCTGAACATGTGCAACAAAATATCACCCAGGGTCCAGGACAGAACGCATGGCGCATCACGAATTACACGGAACCAAATGATATTTTTGCGATAGCCGATCACACCGGTTGTACTGCAATCCATCCTGGTTATGGCTTCTTCTCTGAAGATTTTCGTTTTGCCAGAAGGGCAACCCTTCGAGATCGCCCACTGACCTTTATCGGTCCGAATTGGGAGGTTATTAAGAACCTTGGTGATAAGATTAACACCAAAAAGGTTGCAAATGAACTGGGTATTCCCACAATCCCTGGAACTTCTGCTCCTATCTACAATGAAATGGAAGCTGAGGAGATAGCCAGCAAACTCCTGCAAGATCAGCTTGCTCAGGGTATTGAGAATCCATCCATTCTGGTGAAAGCTGCCGCCGGTGGTGGTGGAATGGGAATTGAAGAGGTTACGGAAATTGAACAGTTTCGTCGTACCTATCGTCAGTTGCAAAACTATGCCAAACGTCAGTTTGGCGATGGTGGTGTCCTGATTGAGCAGTGTCTGCGAGATTATAATCACCTTGAAGTACAGTTGGTCTGCTCTAAGCATAAAGAGATTGTTCATTTCGGTTCGAGAAACTGTACCATTCAGTCCACTGGTCGACAAAAACGGGTTGAGGCGGCACCGGGTTTTCACAGATCATGCTTTGACTATGACTTTGACGAAGAGAAGTTACTGGAGCAAATAGTTGAATACTCTATTCGCCTTGCCAAGCATGTTTCTTATGATAATGTGGGCACTTGGGAGTGGATTGTTAGTCGTTCCGGGCAACCATATCTGCTTGAGGTTAATACCAGAATTCAGGTAGAAAATGATATCTCTGCTCGTATCAGCTATCTGGATAACAAGCATCCGAATCTCCTGCGGGAACAGATCCGGCTGGGGCTGGGCGATAAGATGGGTTATAGCCAGAAAGATATCGTCTTTCGAGGTACCGCCATTGAGCTCCGTATTGTTGCTGAAGATACCCGCCGTGGTTTTGCTCCCTGGATTGGCACAATTGATGAGTTTAGCCTGCCTCAGTATGATTGGTCGGCAGTTTATACTCATGTACCAAGCGATAGACCCTACCCTATTCCTAGTGATTTTGATCCCAACCTTGCTCTCGCCCTTGTCTGGGGAGATAGCGTGGAGGAGGCCAAGGAACGGGCTGTTCAATTTTTAAAGGAAACAACTATTAAGGGTAAGGATTCAAGCGGCCAACCGATTATTACAAACCTACCATATCTTAGGGATAATCTTTCCAGACTGTTAAAGTTCTAAGAAGATTGCCTTAAAACGTATTTGTAATAACAAAATTCTACTAATAATAGGATCAGGTGCTTCCCTCTTTAAGAGAGCGCTGATATTTATATATGACTGAACAGTTAAAAAAATTGCATAAGATAGAAGAGAGGATCAACTATCTTCTGCAGGTAAAAGACTTCAACAACTGGGGAAATCTTGAAGAATTTAAGGCCGGTTGTGAGAGCATTAAAAACAGCATCTACGATTTCACCGCTGAAGAAACGGCCAGTGAAATAACTAAGCTTGACGAATCGATCTCCTTTCTTGAAGAGCGGGCGGAAGAACAGCTCACCCCCATGGAACGGGTGCGTATTGTTCGCGCCACCCAACGCTTTTCGCTCAAGGATATTTTAGAAAATGTCTATGAGGATTATACCGAACTCGGTGGCGAAGAGGATGCTAATATTGATCCAGCAATGGTCTGCGCTAAGGCAACCATCGTTCGTCGCATAAAAGACAAGCCATACACCTCCTCTGTTATGGTCATTGGCCAGGAAAAAGGGCACGGTGAGGAGTATCGTAACGGTGGCTCCTGTAAGCCGGAGGGAAATGAAAAGGCCCTCCGTTATATGAAGGTTGCGGAAACCGAAGGTATTCCCATTCATTTCTATATCTTCACCCCTGGTTCTTATCCCGTTGAAGAGTATCCAGGTGCCGCTCAGCAGATTGCCCGAAATATTTATGCCATGGCTAAGCTCCGTGTGCCCATGGTATCGATTATCTCCGAGGGTGGTTCCGGTGGTGCAGAGGCCATTGGTCTCTCTGATTACCGGATGATGGCCTCCCATGGTTACTACTCTGTTATCTCTCCCGAGGGCGCGGCTGCCATCGAGGGACGGGTAGGCGAGGGAAAGAAGGTGCCCCGCGAGCTTATTGAGGTTTGTGCCGATCGTCTCCGTCTTACCGCTAAGGATAATCTTGAGCATGGTACCATTGATCGCATCATCCAAGAGCCTCCTTTGGGCGCTCATCGTGATGACTTTGCCTTCTTTGCCAAGGTGCGCTCGGAGATGATTCGGGCCACGGATCAGGTTGTTCTCTCTACCAAGAGCTTCAGTGCCCTGCGTAGTTATGAGCTCATGCGTAAAAAATCTAAATCAGAAAGTGAAGAACTGCAGATCCAGGTACCTTGGGATCTGAGCCGGGATGAGATTCGTCGTCTGCTCAAACTACGCTCAAAAAAATATCTGAGCCTTGCCCGAAATGGTTTTACCGGCAGGATAGATAGCGCTGAGGGAAGCGGCAAGCAGCTTGCTATCAAGGCGGAAAAGCTCTACTACACGCTTCGCTATGACATTCTTAAGAGCCACCAACGTCAGGTACGCAAGGTTATTACCGATGTCTCCGGTGAAAGTTCTGTCATGTTCAAAAAGATTATCGATCCCGTCCATTCGGTTTTGAACACCATCAGTAACAAGGGCAAAAAAATCGGCAAAAGGCAACTTTCCTCGCAGAGTAGTTCGCCTGCTCCCAGGGTAGATCCACTTGAGCTGACCGGCACCTATACCAGTCCCCTTGCTAATCAGGATCGAACCATCTCCTGTCCTAATGCCGATAAGCATGGTTGTAAAGATATGTGGATTCCCGATCTCTTTGGTGAATTTGCCGGTGTCTGTGAAACATGTGGTCACCACTTTCCCATGGAACATCAGTGGTACCTGGAAAATGTCTTTGATAAGGGCTCCATCAAAAAATTTAATACCAATATCACTTCCGGCAATCCGTTGAACTATAAGGGTTTTATGGATCGTTTGAATGCTGCCAAAAAGAAGACCGGCGAGAAGGCCGGTAATATGACCTTCTTTGCTGAGGTTGACGGTATTAAGATTGTAGTCTGTATGCTCTACTCAGATTTTAGAAGTGGCACATTCGGCTCTGCTGAAGGTGAGAAGTTTGCCCAGGCATGTGCCATCGCTCAACGAAAAAAGCGGCCGCTTCTTGCCTATGTCCATACTACGGGTGGCATCAGGATCCAGGAGGGTACTCTGGGTGTTGCTCAAATGCCAAAGTGTACCATGGCTGTGCGTGAATATATTGATGCAGGTGGCCTTTATATGGTTGTCTATGACAATAACTCCTATGCAGGGCCTGTGGCATCTTTTCTGGGATGTTCTCCCTACCAATTTGCCATTCGCTCCAGTCGAGTGGGCTTTGCCGGTCCTCGCGTTATTCGAGAGACCACTGGTATCGATATACCACCTGATTACCACTCAGCTCGCAATGCCCTGCGCCGCGGACATATCCAGGGTATCTGGGACAGAAGAGAGTTTCGCCGAAACTTGCATAAGTCTCTTCTCACTATGGGAAGCTCAAGTCTCTACTATCGTTAATTAGGGGCAGTTGATCGTTTAAGGGCCTGGCAGATTATGTCAGGCCTTTTTTTTATACCCAGGGATGGGTTTGTATGACGCGGTGCCAGGGATGGCAAGGAGCGGCAATGCCCTGTCCTTTAGCAAACACCCATGTTAGTCCAGAAAGCTGTGAAAGAATAACAGCTGTCAGAAACGGCTGAACAGCAAAAGCATTTACCACAGAGACCACAAAGAACAGAGAGCCTTAAGACAAGTTATACCTTTACTACCGTTTCTGTTTATACTCTTTAAGCCCCTACTCTCCTGCACTGGCAAAAAAAACTCCTCCCGCCTGCTTCTCTTTCACAATTTTTTCTCTTATGTGTATAATAGGGAGGTCAAAGCTCTCCGAGGTTCATTTTGGCAGAGACCTAGTATTACCTTTAGTCTAAATATAAAAGAGGGAAAAAATGCGAATACTTATGGCTGTCTGTATGGTTTTTCTTATGAGTCTCCACGCTCAGGCAGGTCCTCTCCCTGCGGCCCCGCATATCGTGGTTGCTGGTGGCTCCGAGGTGAAGGCAGTTCCTGATACTCTCTCTATGTCTCTGCAGATAATAGAGGTTGGCAGGGATGCTGAGCAGGCTCGAGCAGAGGTTGAAAAACGGGCACGGAAATTGATCGAGACCGCTAAGGGGCTGGGGATAAAGGCTGGGGATATTAACTCTGCTGCTCTCTCGGTTACCCCCAAATATAATTGGAAAAATAATCAGCAAATCTATACAGGTACCGAGGTTTCACGGAGTGTAGCTCTGACCCTGCGTGATCTCTCTAAGTACGATGCCCTTATTCAGGCTGTGCTTAAGAGCAATGTTGTTCGTATCAACAGTACTCAACTCAGCTCTTCCAAGGATAAAGAGATTCAGGCAGAGGCCCTGCAAAAGGCGGTGGCCGATGCTAAGATTCAAGCTCAACTCTTGGTAGCGGGGCTTCCACAACAGGTAGGCGATGTTTATGCGATAAATGCCACATCTCGTCCCATGCAGGCAGCTCCTGCCATGTATCGTATGGCGGCGCAGGTAAATGACAGTGCCTTTGAACCCGGCACCCTCTCTTATTCTAAATCTGTTCAGGTAGTATTTTATTTAATCAGTAGGTAAGGATGCCCTGGGCAGGAGGACACCAGCCCTCCTGCCCTTCACCTCTAGCCATATAGGTAACTATGCCTCGTTTTTCAGCCTGCCTTCTTGCCCTCTTTATTCTGCTCTGCTCTCCGCTTCTCTCCACCTGGAGCCATGCCGATCAGGGCTTTGCCAGCTGGGTAGAGAACTTCTATCAACAGGAAGCACGGCCTGTAGGGATCAGCCGCCAGACCTTTGACAGTGTCTTCTCCCGGGTCACGGCCCCGGAGCCAGTGGTCCTCAAAAAGGCGAAATATCAGCCAGAGTTTACCACGGAGATATGGGATTATCTGGATATGCGACTGACTCCCCTTGCCGTTAGCCGTGGCCAGAAGATGGCTAGGAAGTATAGTCATACTCTGCAGAAGATAGAGACGCAATTTGGCGTGAGCCGTTTTGTGGTGCTTGCCATCTGGTCCATGGAATCTAATTACGGTGCTGTCCTCAGTAATAAGAGCCGACTTCACTATGTGCCGACAGCCCTTGCCACCCTTGCCTACCAGGACAAGAGACGGGCCCGCTTTGCTCGCAAACAGCTTATTGCCGTTTTGCAAATGGTGCAGGCAGGAGAGGTGCAACCTCAACAGCTGGTTGGCAGTTGGGCCGGAGCGATGGGTCATACTCAGTTCATCCCCAGCAGTTACAGGGCCTATGCGGTCAGCCTGGATAAGAGGGGAGGCAGTGATATCTGGAATTCGGTTCCCGATGCCTTGGCCTCTGCCGCTAATCTACTCCATAAAAATGGCTGGCAGACAGGGCGAACCTGGGGCTATGAGGTCATGAGCCCTGGGAATGGCGAGTTGTACAGGGATAAGAGCATGGCACTCGGTGAGTGGAGTCAAAAGGGTTTTAGGCGATCGGCCCATAGGCAGTTTCCCCATCTAGAGGAGAGAGCTTTTCTAAAGCTTCCTGGCGGAGGAAATAATCCGGGGTTTTTAGTAATTAAAAACTTTTCGGTTCTAAAAAGATATAATAACTCTGATTACTATGCCTTGGCCGTTGGTCTCCTGGCCGATCGCATTGCCGGTTTCAGGGGTATGCAACAGAAATGGATTCTTCCCCTCGGTGCCCTTAGTCTGGAGGAGAGATATGAGAGCCAACGCCTGCTTCGCTCGCATGGGTACTATGCCGGAACTATCGATGGTAATCTTGGTCGTGGCAGTCGGGATGCCATTCGTCGCTTCCAGCAGGTTCGGGGGCTGAAGGATACCGGTATTGCCAATAAAGACATTTTGACCCTGTTACGCAAGGCCAGAAAATAGTTGGAGCATCGTCCTCGTCTATTGGAAAATCCCTCTTTTCTCGGGGGATTTTTCCCCATCGCATTATTCTCGGTTGAACTCATCCTGATTTACAAATATGGCGGATAGAAGTATATTGGGCGACATTTATGATAATTACCCATACCTTCAATAGCTAAAAATAATAAAAGACATCATTGCCCATGAGGATATTACTCGTTAATCCGCCTAATAGTGGTCGTTCTATCCCCGAAGAACGCTATGGCATCACCTCCCTCAAGCAGATATTTCGTGGTGAACCGCTGGGCCTTGAGGTACTGGCGGCCAGTTTGAGTAAGCATGAGGTACGCATTTTGGATCTGAAGGTTGTCCCCCAACTGTTGGAGGAGACCCTTGAGCTATTTGCTCCGGATATAGTTGCCTTTACCGCCATGACCTGTGAGGCTCAGGCGGTTTTGCAATTGGCCTCTCAGGTAAGGGCCTGTGACGAGCGTATTCTGATCACCGTTGGTGGTGTTCATGCCTCATCTGATCCGGAATTTTTCAACAGGGAGATGATCGACTGGATTATTATTGGCCTCGGTGTTCAGTCCTTTCCCCTCTTGGCTGAGGCCTTGGAGAGAGGTCTCTTGGTAGAGATTGATGGAGTCGCCCGCAGCCAAGCGGGTAAAAAACTTGTCTACAGGCCTCGCTCTTTTAGTCAAGATGATCTCTTGACAATATCACCCCGATATGACCTTGTTCATGAGTATCGTCCCAGCTATATCCTGGAGACTCTGGGGCTTCAGCTTGGCTTTGTTTCCACTGCTGCCGGATGTCCCTTTGACTGCTCTTTTTGTTGTATTGGGCCCCTGACCGGTGGCAGGTATTTCACTGCCAAAATTGAAAATGTTATCCGTGATATTCAGAGAGTGCCCACCCCGGTTATTCGCCTGGTGGATGCCAATACCTTTGGCAAACCCAAGCATGCGGAAGAGCTGGCCCGGGCAATTGGCCACTATGGTATTAAAAAGCAGTTTATTGCCGATGTTCGCTCCGATACCGTTGTTCTTCACCCACAGTTGATGAGGCAGTGGCGGGAAATCGGCCTGCGAGCGGTGATTATCGGCTTTGAAGAGATTGACGATTCCGCCCTGGGGGCTATGAACAAGAAGAACAGCGCCGCAACCAATAAACATGCCATTGAGATACTGCATGATCTGGGTATTACCATTGTCGGCGACTTTATCATTTCACCGGATTATCGGGAGGAGCAGTTTGAGCGTCTCGATGCCTTTGTTCAGGCCCAGGCCATAGAGCTGCCCATGTATACGGTGCTTACTCCGCTGCCGGGGACTGCTCTTCATAGAGAGGTCCGGGATCAGATAATCCTGGATGATCTTGACTATTACACCCTGACGAATGCTGTTCTCCCCACCTATCTTGATGAGCAGCTCTTCTATCAACGTTATGCAGATCTCTTGGCCAAGGGACACCGCTCTGCAAAGGTTTAAATAATGTCTGTTTATATTACTGATATCGCATCTTTTCTGCCAAATGCCCCGGTGGATAACGAGCAAATGGAAGAGATCCTGGGTATGGTTAATCAGTTGCCCTCCAGAACAAGGCGCATCATCCTCCGTAATAACCGGATCAAGACCCGCTATTATGCTATTGATCCTGTGACGGGTGAAACGACTCATAGCAATACCCAGTTGACGGCCGAGGCGGTGAGGAGGTTGCGTCCAGCGGCCAACTTTCAACTCGATGAGATTGAATGTCTCTGCTGCGGTACTTCATCACCCGATCAGCTCATGCCCGGTCATGCCCCCATGGTCCATGGCGAACTGGGCAATGCGGCCTGCGAGGTAATGACTGCCGCCGGTATTTGCACCTCCGGGATGACGGCCATGCGCTATGCCTGGCTTAATGTTCTGGCGGGACAGAGTAGTAATGCGGTGGCCACCGGCTCTGAGCTGGCCTCGACCTTTATGCGTTCGCGTCTTTGTAACTCGGTGGTTAGTGAGGAGAAGATTGAGCAGATGGAAAAACAGCCCGTGCTCTCCTTTGAGGCAGATTTTCTGCGCTGGATGCTCTCCGATGGGGCTGGAGCCGCCTATCTGACCAATGCGCCCAGGGCGGAGGGACTCTCTCTGAAGATTGAGTGGATTGATCTGCTCTCCTTTGCCCATGAGCTCCCGACCTGTATGTATGCCGGAGCCAGTAAGGGGAAGAGTGGTGCGCTGGTCGGTTGGCGAGAGCACGCTCCCGTCGATGCCTTGAGTCAGGGGGCCATGCTTATTAAGCAGGATGTGAAGCTGCTCAACGAGGAGATCATTACCACCGCCGTTGAACGGACCCTCCCGAGGTTAATAGAGAAGTATGATCTGCAGGCCGAGGAAATTGACTGGTTTCTTCCCCACTACTCTTCGGATTATTTTCGCTTGGCCTTTTATGAGCGAATGGAAAAAATTGGCTTTGCCATCCCTTTGGATCGTTGGTTTACCAATCTCACCAGCAAGGGTAACACCGGATCGGCCTCTATCTATATCATTCTCGCCGAGCTCTTTCATTCGGGCAGGATCAAGCGGGGCGAAAAGATCCTCTGTTTTATCCCTGAGAGTGGTCGCTTTTCCATGTGTTATATGCTTCTCACGGCTTGTTAGTAGTTGGTAATGGTGGTGAGACTGTTTTCTTTTCCAGCGCATAAAAAAATTGCCTTACTGTAAAGAACATTTCAAGGGGTGTTCCTTGCATTTTTCTCCTCTCTTCTTTAGAACTTCTCCTTGTTTGCCATTGATCTATCCACTTGCGAGGAAGATTTAGATCAAAGTTAATATTGACAAGTTTAAATATTTTTTATTGACATTCCCCTACAGGGTAAAGGTATCTTCAGGAATCAGTAAATTGTTTTTATACGCAAAAACAAACACTTCTATGATATTCCAGTATTTACCTATTAAAAGTTGAGGAGAGAAAAATGGGGCAAACATCTGCTGCACCAAGTCTTGTTGCTGTTGCAGCGAAAAAACAGCTTGATTCCAGTTTTAGACGAAGAGGGATTACCATAGCATTGGCTTCAGGCCTATTTTATGGATTTTACACTGCTTTTATGACACTTGGTATGTCTAAAGGTATTTGGCTTGAGTGGTATGGTTCGCAGTCAAATTTATCAGCCTTTGCCGTTATGTATCTCCTCAGTGCCCTGGGCGCCGCCACCACGGATACCTGCAGTGCTCTCTGGGCTGTCTCTTTTGCAGTACTCAGAGGACGTTTTGGTGATTTTACCCGCTGCATAAGGACAAAACCGGGTATGGTAATGGTTGCGGCTGCTATCATAGGTGGGCCACTGGCCAGTACAGCCTATGTTATAGGACTTCAGCTAGCAGGATCCATTGTCGTGCCCATAGCTGCCCTCTGCCCTGCCTTTGGCGCAATAATTGGTCACTTTCTTTTTAAGCAAAAATTAACAGCGCGTATTATGCTGGGAATAGCAATTTGCTTTGCCGCCAGTTTCCTTATTGGTAGTACAGGGCTTGGTGCTAATGTTCCGGATAATCTCTTTCTTGGTCTCTTCTTCGGTTTGGCTGCCGCAGTTTTCTGGGGTATAGAGGGATGTATCTGTGGCTATGGAACCTCAATGATTGATCCTGAAATAGGAATTACCATTCGCCAGGTAACCGCTGGTTTTTCAAATCTATTTATTCTCGTGCCCCTCTTTGGCATAATTGCTCAGGTAGATAGCTTTGCCATGGTGACCCAATCTTTTACCGATGGTGGTTCGATTATCTATTTTGCCATTGCCGGATTGTGTGCCTACCTGACATTTATGTACTGGTATAAAGGTAATGGCATGTGTGGTGCTGCCCTTGGCATGTCCTGTAACGGAACCTTCTCTTTCTGGGGTCCTTTTTGTTGCTGGATTGTTTTGGGTATTGTTTTTGGCATTGAGGGCTGGTCCATGCCTCCGATAGCTTGGGCTGCGGCCATTCTTATGGTTATTGGTATTTTTATTATAGCAATGAACCCCTTAGATCTGTTTAAAAAAAGTAATCAGGAGACAGCATGATTCCATTAAATTACGCCATCTTGAAATTTTTTACCAAAAATGATGATGCATCAGCTGATTGTGTTATGAGTGCCTTGCAGGACCAGTACGGTCACTATAAGGCCTTCAAAAAAGGCTCAATCATCAATGCCATAATGACAGCCGAGGCCAATGGTCTTCTTGAAGAGGCTAGATTAGAGCTTGATCCTAGTCAAGAGCTGAAGGTTTATTACAGGGCCCATGAAGAGGGCGCTGCAACAATAAACAAGTATATCAAGGGTTAGTAGAATATTCAGTGTCGGTGAGTCTCCTCTTGCAGGAGGCTCACTGGCTCTGTCTGTAGAACCAGAGAAAAAAATCAGTACCGTTTCTCTCTGTAGGATACCGCTCAGATTAGAGTGGTTTGTAACACCCTGCATTAGAAAGTTATTCTCCCTAGTAAAACCTATCCTCTCTATTCTCCCCCCTTATTTGTCCAATTTTGAGCTAACAGCTAGGCTGTTTCAGGGTCTCTTATGAATTTGTTTGAGGTGAGGCGAGGTCTATGCATTTATTTTTCGTCTCTTGACATACGAGAAAGTATCTGTTCCAACAGGAGTTGGATATGATATTTTATTGTTGTCCTTCTCTCAGCGGTCAGAGTGTTTATTTGGCGACAATACGAAGAGATGGGTCTCTTGTTCTGTCCTGCTTATTGTGCTAGCCCAGCCTTGAATATTGACCGATCCATAAGAGGGATAAGAGAGTATGAGTCACAAAAAGAAATATTTCATAGGAGATATGAGTAAGATATGTAATTTGTCAAAAAAGGCTCTTCGATTTTATGACAAAATAGGCATAATTCCATCTCATAGGCATGACTGTAATAATTACAGGTACTATACCAGTGAATCACTGTTGGCCGTTCCGGTAATAAAGTACTATAAGCAGATGGGGTTTACTCTGGAAGAGATGAAGGAGTTTATCGAAGGCAAAGACCCTAACGTTTTTAAGAGTATAAAAAAATCCTTTTTGAATAAAATTAAATCATTTGAAGAGGAGCAGGAGAAGATTGAGCGGAAACATATTGCCGTTAAAGACTGGTATGAACTCATTTTGGAAGCTGAGACGGTTATTGAGAACAGTATATCCGATGTTTCCGTTAAGTACATCGATAGCGCAGAGCTATTATGTCAGGAGCAATACTATGAAAAAGATATAAAGGCCTCCATTGTCAATATTGACTTTACAAATTATGTCGAAGAGCTGGATAACGAGATAACCGGGCCGGTAATAATCTATTTTTCACCCCTGCAAGATAGAATTGAAAATCGGCCACAGGCAATTAAGATTCTGCAAAAAACAATAAAAACCTGTAGTAAGAAGAACAGGGAAACATTCGGTGGCTGCATGATGGCTTCCTGTTACCATATAGGTTCGCATGATACGATCCAACAGACATATCAAAAAATATGTAAATGGGCCGGGCAAAATGGTTATGTTCTGGGCAAAGGCTCCTATGAACGGTATGTTACAGATTACTGGACCACGCGGAACACCTCTAAGTTTATCACTGAGATATTAATCAAGGCGACCAGAATGAGAGAGGCTATTCAGTAAGAGGTGCATTGCTCTCGATGAGTAGTTGTTATCTTAGTTTCTTGTCGTCACGGGCTGGCAAAGCTTCCCCTATAGGGGAGGTCGTTTTTTCCGGAGCAGGTATTTTTGCTCTAAGAGAGCGGTAGCTACCCTGGCAGAACTCCCTCTTTTTTTCCAACTCTCTACAGCGAATAGATACTCTCTTCCTCCTGTCATGTGAGCATTTTCCCCGGAAAATCAGCTTGAAGCCTGTCTCTTGCGCTAAGGCACAAAAATGAATAGAGGCCTCTGCCGGCAAAATAATTTTCAAAAACAGTATTGACATTCCCCTACAGTGGAGACCTTATAGTGGTTAAGTGTAAAAAAAGATGATTATAAGGTTCACCTCTTTTGATCAATTGCAACCACTTTCAAACAAGTAACAGCTTGATGGAGATTATATGGGGTATCACGTTGACGGGGCTTTAGGCTTAATTGAAACTCTTGGAATGGTTCCTGCCATTAGTGGCGCGGACGCTATGCTGAAAACAGCTGATGTCACCTTGGTTTCCTATGAAAATATTGGCTCTACTCTGGTGGCTGTGATGGTCAAGGGAGATACTGCGGCAGTTCAGGCTTCGGTGGATGCGGGGGCCAAGGCTGCGGCCAAAGTAGGCCAGGTTACAGCGCAAAATGTTATGCCCCGCCCTGTTCGGGAGGTGGATGCTATTGCTGCCGTTCACGGTATAGACAGATCTGAGGCGGTCAGCGGGTCGCGACCAAAATCCATGGGCTTTGTTGAGACCTTTGGCATTGTTTTTGCCCTGGAAGCAATCGATGCCATGGTTAAGGCTGCCAATGTAGAGGTTATCGGCTATGAGAACGTCGCCTCGGGATATATATCCGTATTAGTTGAGGGTGATGTCGCTGCCTGCCAGGCCGGCGTTGCTGCAGGCGTTCAGGCTGTTGAACGGATGGGTGGAGAGGTACATAGCTCTCTTGTTATCCCCACCCCTCACCCTGATATAGAGCTGATAACCAGGACCTATGCCTTGGATAAACTTTTACCCTAGCCCTCCGTTACTGACAGATGATATTGGCAGAAACCTCAACCTGCATGCAGGGTGTAGATAAAGGCAAATATAATGATTGTTGACAACGATTTACTCTCCGTTCAAGAGGCCAGAATTCTGGTTGAGGATGCTTTTGAAGCCCAAAAGAAATTGGCAACATTCTCCCAGGAAAAGCTGGATGAGATTGTTGAAGGTATGACCCGGGCTGTTGAAGGTCAGCTTCGGGATCTTGCCCAGATGTCTCAAGAAGAAACCGAAATTGGCAAATGGCAGGACAAGCATATCAAGAACAGCTTTGTCTGTAGCTATAGCCGTAGCCATCTGCGCTATATGCACTGTGTTGGTGTTATTGGTGAAGACCCGATGAACGCCATCACCGAGATAGGGGTCCCCATTGGGGTTATTGTATCCACCTGCCCTGAGACAAGCCCTGTCTCTACAGCTATATATAATACACTTATTGCCATTAAGTCCGGCAATGCCATCATCTTCTCTCCCCATCCCAGAGCCCGACAGAGTATTGGCAAAACCCTGGATATTATGAGAGAGGCGGCTCAGGCCCATGGGCTTCCCGAGGGCTGTCTGGCTTATTTGCAGACCGTAGATCATAGTGGTCTTCTGGAGTTGATGAACCATGACTGCACCTCACTTCTTCTTATTGGTGGAGATGAAATCTTACTGCAGACCGCAGCTGGCACAGGTAAAACCATCATCTATGGTGGTACCGGAAACGGACCGGCCTTTATAGAACGCTCGGCCGATATTGAACAGGCGGCACGAGATATCATTGCCAGCAAATCCTTTGATAATGGTATTGCCCCGGCGGCAGAACAGTCTCTGGTGGTGGATGCTCCGGTGGCAGAAGATGTACGTCGGGCAATGAAGAGAAATGGGGCATATTTTATGTCCGAGCAGGAGGCTAGTCAGCTCGTTCAGATATTTTTTACCTCCGCCGGCAAGCATAAAAAGGGAGTTGTTGGTATCTCGGCTCAGAGGCTTGCCCAACGGGCCGGTTTTATCGTGCCTGCAGACGTGACCCTCCTCGTGGCTGAGCGTAAATATGTCTCCGAAGCCGATCCCTACTATCGTGCCTTTCTTGCCCCCGTTCTTGCCATGTATGTGGAAGAGGACTGGATGGATGCCTGTGAAAAATGTATAGAACTTCTTCTCTATGAGAAAAAGGCCCACTCTCTGGTTATTCACTCTTGCAATAAAGAGATTATTCATCAGTTCGCCCTGAAAAAACCGGTGGCCAGACTCTTGGTGAACACCCCGGGAGCCTTTGGTGGCATGGGTGCAACGACCAACCTCTTTCCCTCTATGATGCTGGGAAGCTCCTCCGCTGGACACGGTGTTACCTCTGACAATGTCTCACCCTTAAATCTTATCTATAGGAGAAAGGTGGGCTATCAGGTCAGAAGTATGGAGGAAGTAAAAAAAACAATAATGGTCGAGGAACCCCTTCGCCATGTGAGCAGTACCCCGATAGAAAGTAATGATTCAGTGACGGTGGAGGTAATACATCAAATCCTGAAGAAGGCGATTAAGACCATAAATGACCCCGCCGCTCATTGATATCCCTTAGATGGAGGAAGCAAATTGGATCTTCAAAGTTTTTCTGAAAAACTCATAGTAGCAACCAAAAACCTTAATGCTGCGGAGCGCGCCTCCCTGAAAAAGATCTTCGATGGTGATTCCACCGAGATTGCAGAGGACAAGAATGTGCCATCGGCTCATCTCTCTGTAGACCCATGTGCTATACCCAATGGGCCTACTGATCGACATATAAAGCTTAAGAAAAAATTCCTTACTCACGTGCCCACCATCACCACCCATCGGGCTCGGGCCATCACCAAGATTGCTCAGGAAAACCCAGGATTGCCCAAGGCTATTCTGCGCGGTAAATCCTTTAAGTACTGTTGTGAAACGGCACCCCTGGTAATCCAGGATAATGAGCTCATCGTTGGTTCTCCCTGCGGTGCTCCCCGGGCCGGTGCCTTCTCGCCAGATATCGCTTGGCGCTGGGTTAAGGATGAACTTGATACCATCGGCACTCGTCCTCAGGATCCCTTCTTTATCTCCGAAGAGGATAAAAAGATCATGCGCGAAGAGCTCTTCCCCTTCTGGGAAGGCCGATCCATTGATGAGTATTGTGAGCAGCAGTACCGCGAAGCGGGTATGTGGGAACTCTCCGGTGAATCCTATGTTACCGATTGCTCTTATCACGCCACAAATGGCGGTGGTGATTCTAATCCTGGCTACGATGTAATCCTGATGAAAAAGGGTATGCTTGATATCGTCAGGGAGTCTCAGGAGAAGTTGGCCGAACTGGATTATGAAAATCCCGATGATATGGATAAGATCTATTTTTATAAGTCTCTTATCGATACCGCAGAAGGGGTAATGATCTACGCCAAGCGTCTCTCTGACTATGCGGCCCAATTGGCAGCCAGTGAGAAAGATCCCCAGCGTAAGGCAGAACTTGAGAAGATCTCAGCTGTAAACGCCCGGGTTCCTGCTCATAAGCCCGAGACCTATTGGGAGGCTATTCAGGCAGTCTGGACCGTTGAATCTCTTCTTATCGTTGAAGAGAATCAGACAGGCATGTCCATTGGTCGTGTTGATCAGTATATGTACCCATTTTATAAGGCAGATATTGAAGCAGGACGCATGACCGAGTATGAGGCCTTTGATCTCTCCGGTTGTCTGCTGGTGAAATGTTCCGAGATGATGTGGATCACCAGTGAGGATGCCTCCAAGTTCTTCGCTGGCTATCAACCCTTCGTCAATATGTGCCTGGGCGGGGTGACCCGCGAGGGTCTTGATGCCACCAATGATCTTACCTACCTCCTTATGGATGCCGTTCGTCATGTTAAGGTTTATCAACCCTCTGTGTCCACCCGTGTTCATAACCAATCTCCTCAGAAGTATCTGAAGAAGATTGTGGATGTGATTCGTGCCGGCATGGGCTTTCCCGCCATCCACTTCGACGATGCCCATATTAAGATAATGCTGGCCAAGGGCTGCTCCATTGAAGATTCCCGTGATTATTGCCTCATGGGTTGCGTAGAGCCTCAGAAGTCTGGTCGTCTCTATCAGTGGACTTCCACCGCCTACACCCAGTGGCCCATCTGTATTGAGATGGCTCTCAACCACGGAGTGCCTCTCTGGTACGGCAAGCAGGTCTGTCCTGATCTTGGCGCCCTGGAGTCCTTTGATACCTATGAGAAATTTGACGCGGCCGTTAAGGAGCAGATCAAGTATGTGACCAAGTGGACCAGTGTCGGTACCGTTATTTCCCAACGCATTCACCGGGATCTGGCTCCTAAACCTCTTATGTCTATGATGTACGAGGGTTGTATGGAGTCCGGTAAAGATGTCTCGGCAGGCGGTGCTATGTATAACTTTGGCCCCGGTGTTGTCTGGAGTGGCCTTGCCACCCATGCCGACTCCATGGCAGCTATTAAAAAACTGGTCTTTGATGACAAGAAGTACAGCTTGACCCAGCTTAATGAAGCCCTAAAGGCCGAGTTTAAGGGCTATGACCAGCTGAAGGCCGATTGTCTTGCCGCTCCTAAGTTTGGTAACGATGACGATTACGCTGATCTTATCGTTAATGATCTGGTGAACTTCACCGAGCGGGAGCATCGTAAGTTTAAGACCCTCTATTCGGTTTTGAGCCATGGTACCCTCTCCATCTCTAATAATACGCCATTTGGTCAACTCCTTGGTGCTTCAGCCAATGGTCGTGATGCCTGGATGCCCCTCTCCGATGGTATCAGCCCTACCCAGGGTGCTGACTTTAAGGGGCCCACCGCCATCATTAAGTCCGTATCGAAAATGCCCACCGATAGCATGAACATCGGTATGGTGCATAACTTCAAGCTGATGTCCGGTCTTTTGGATACACCCGAAGGTGAGAACGGTATCATCACCCTGATCCGTACTGCCAGTATGATGGGTAACGGTGAGATGCAGTTTAACTATCTCGATAATGACACCCTGCTTGATGCTCAGTTACATCCTGAAAAGTATCGTGATCTGGTGGTTCGGGTTGCCGGTTACAGTGCCTTTTTTGTTGAGCTGTGCAAGGATGTACAGGATGAAATTATCAGCAGAACCATGTTGACTGAAATTTAGGCTTTTATCCCCTCTTAGGGCAGATATTTAAGACGAAGAGAGTGTATCGTGGCAGAAAGAAAAGCACATATATTTAATATCCAAAAGTATAATATGTACGATGGCCCCGGGGTGAGAACCCTGGTCTTTTTCAAAGGGTGCCCTCTTCGTTGCCTGTGGTGCTCGAATCCCGAAGGACAACTGCGCCAGCCTCAGGTTTTGCTGAAGCAGGATCGCTGTATTGACTGCGGTGACTGTGTCCCGGTTTGTCCCGTTGGCATTCATCGTCTCCTGCCTGGTAGTAAAAAGCATGAGATAAATCAGAAGATAGAGTGCATAGGCTGTGGGAAGTGTGAGGCGGCTTGCAAGCAGGGGGCCCTTGCCATCACCGGTGGTTTGCAGACTATCTCTCAGTTGCTTGAGGTGATTGAAGAGGATAGGCCCTTCTACGAGATGTCTGGTGGAGGGGTTACCCTTGGCGGAGGTGAGGTGTTGATGCAACCGAAGGCTGCGGCAAGTCTTTTGATGAGCTGTAAGCAGAGGGGAATTAATACCGCCATTGAAACCTGTGGCTATGCCCGTCCCGAGGTGATCAAGAGTGTTGCGGAGTTTACAGATCTCTTTCTTTTTGATATCAAACATATGAACTCGGAAAGACACCGCGAACTGACCGGGGTGCGTAATGAGCTTATTCTCAGCAATGTCCAGTGGCTTCTGGAAAACCGATTTAACGTCCGGATCAGGGTACCGGTTCTGAGAGGAGTTAATGACGGTGAGACGGAACTGGCTCAGCTGATAGATTTTCTCCGGCCATATCTTGGCTTGAAGAATTTCAAGGGAGTTGATATTCTCCCCTATCATAAAATGGGTGTTAATAAATACAGGCAGTTGGGCTGGGACTATCCCATCGAGGGTCCCGTTGAACTAAATACTGCTGATCTGGAACGTATTGAGAGCTATTTTAAACTAAATAATTTTCCGGTATCGGTGATTCAGCACTGATGTCAGGGCTGACCTTATCTGTTGCAAAATAGGGGAAATATGAAGAAGAATCAGGAAATTGATACATTAGGTGTTGTTGAGTCAGCAACCATTGCTGCCGGGGTGGCCCTGACGGACACCATGTTAAAGGTTGCCGATGTTGAGTTGCTTCAGGCCACGACCATCTGCTCCGGTAGATATATGATCTATATTTCCGGCGATTGTGCTGCGGTTACTGCTGCGGTTCAGGCAGCAGAAGGGTCGGGGCGTAAAATACTCGGTAGCTATGTCCTCTCAAACGTTTCCCCTGAACTGGTCAGCTTTTTGCGTAAGGGGACCGTCGTTAAAGAGGTTGAATCCCTAGCCGTTGTTGAATGCCGCAATGTCTCTTCTGGCATTGCCGCCGCCGATAAGGCCCTGAAGAGTTCCGCAGTCTGTTTGGCTCGACTGGTTACAGGTCAGGGGATTAACGGTAAATCGTATTTTGTTATCAGCGGAGATGTTGCCTCCGTTGGAGAAGCGGCAAAGGTCGCAGAGTCCGTTTTGGGCAAAAATCTTATCGAGGTAGTTATTATCCCCCAACCCCACGCCTCGGTGGTAAGGTCTCTGGTAAAAGGGGTGAGGTTATAGATGAAGAAAAAACTTGTTGAAGCGAGCAATGTAGAGTCCTATCTGTGCGAAAATGGCACTAAGATTTATATTGATAAGAGCATGGTCTTAACTCCGGGCGCCCGAGATGTATTGAATGGCAGAAGAGTTGAATTTATCTATGGAGAGCGGCCGGGCTCTGAAGGCTCTCTTGCGACGATCCTGAAGGGCTGTGCCTCAGCAAATGCCTTTTCGGCAGTTGCCGGCAATGAAAATGGCGATTATGAAAAGTTTGTCCTGGGTATAGGGGCAATGCTTAAAGACTCTTATGGGATTGTCGATCCTGCTGAGCGGAAGAGATACACCAAGAGGGCCATCCAGATAATCAAAGAGAATATCTAGGCCTCTTTTGTCGTTGATGCAAAAAGAGACAATTGCCCATTTAAAAGTGAAAACAGCCAGCCATGTCTGAAATATCAAGAGAGCCAAAACAGCGAATTATTCAAGAGTATGTCCCGGGAAAGCAGATCAGCCTTGCCCATCTCATTGCCAGCCCCGATAAGAGCATCTATCTTAAACTGGGCTTGGATGAGGAGGCCAGCGGGGCCCTTGGGGTACTGACCATAACCCCGAGCGAGGGGGTTATCGTTGCCTCGGATATTGCCACCAAGGCGGCCTCTGTTGAGATTGGCTTTCTTGATAGGTTTGGCGGTTCACTTCTCCTCCTCGGTGATGTGGGTGGTGTCGATGCTGCCCTGCAGGCGGTTTTGGATTATTTTGGTAATACCCTGCACTATTCGGTGGTGGAGATGACCCGGACCTAAGAGTCTGTTACAAAATAAGATGGCCCGAAGCTGAGATGCAAGATGTTCATGTTATTTTTGCCAGGCCCTAGGGGTTAGAATCACAATGAAAAAAATGATGCTGATAGGCGAGACTCATGCCGGTAAGAGTTCTCTGATCAAGGCCCTCTCCGGGCAGGAGTTTCAGCCTCGCAGGGCCATGGCCCTGCAGTACTTTGGCCCCTTTATCAACACTCCGGGAGAGTTTATAGAAAACCACTTTTTCTTTCCCGCCCTGATAACCACCTCGGCTGACTGTCATGTCCTGGCCATGGTTCAGGATGCAAGTAGCCGGAGCAGTCTCTTTCCACCCCTCTTGCCTCGATGTTCAACCGCAGGGGGTCGGGCTGATCACCAAGATTGACAGTCCCCATGCCAATGTCGAGCGAGCCAAACTCTTCTTAAAAAACGCCGGTATCAAAGAGACTCTCTGCTGTAGCAGTATAACGGGGGCCGGATTGGAAGAGATTCGTCAGCTGATCCAGTAGTCCTTCCTTCCCTCGGTAGTTAGCACTACCCTTTCCACTACAGAGGGCTTGCGGTGGAGCCTATCTCGGTGGCGCTCTTATCGCCCACGCCTGCGTCCTCCCTCTTCTTTGCCCACTGCGCCTGTTTCTAATTGTTTGATTAAAATGACAGCCATTTTGTCACAGAAAATGTAACAACTTAAATCAATAATATTAATTAATTATACCAGTTCGACGTTTTTTTCTGATAAAGAAAGTGTAATAATTTTTATCTTGGCTAAGAGGCTATCGGCTGTAGAGGTTCCTAGCTTTTTTCTAGCGAGGTGAGAGCTGTTCTCTGGCCTCTGCCACTTTCTTGAGAGAAGGGTGCTGAGACGGTATTTTCTTTATTTCACATATAATATCGACGTATGCTGAAAATCTAATGGCACCAATGTTATTTGTAATGACCCTTACCTGTGGTGCAGTTGCTGTATGTGGCGCTTCCGGCTGAACCTCTTTCCTTCCTCTACTTAACCTAGAGCTCGATAGTTGAGTTCATATTTCTTGGCATCATCTTCCTTAAGAAGATTCTTTTCTAACAGTTTTTTGATATCCCTTCTGGCTGTCTGTTCGCTCGCCTTTTGGTAGAGAATTTTAAAGGGATAGTTGTCCATCAGGTCTTTAAGGGTAAAGGCAATGGGATTATCCAGCAGTAAAGAGAGCAGGGCAAACTGTCTTTTGCTTATTGCCCTGTTTTTCTGTTCATGGGTGTAAAAATCTCTTAGGGCAAATCTTCTGATCAGAAAGGTTATTGACTCTTTTATATCCATGAGGCTTTCCACTACCCCTTCAAGCATAAACTGGATAAAGGGGGTGACATCTTTTCTGTTTTTAATGCTTTTGGAAAATGCTGCATAGTAATCATCTACATTTCGATAGTAGTAGTTTGAGAGTTCTTTCGGAACGTATTTTATATTGGCAGAATGGAGAAGGCATGATTCAAGAAATCTGGCAGTTCTGCCATTGCCATCCCAAAAAGGATGGATGAGGCAGAGATGATAATGGGCCAGTGCTGCCCTGAGAAAGGGGTTGAGACCTAAAATTTCTTCGCTGTTGAGCCAGGCCACGAACTCTTTCATGAGCATTTTTACATCTGCCAGTATTTTAGGTGGTCTGTATACGCCACCGTGCCCTTTGTCGCCGACAATAACCTCACCATTTCTATAGGCCCCTGGAATATTGTACTCATGTGGAATTTCCGTGGTAATGATCCTATGCATGGTTTTGATAAAATCTTCACTAACAATCAGGGGGCCATTTTGAGGCTCCATCTCCGAGAGTATCTGGTATAGGGAGAGTAGGTTTTTGATCTCCTGCTTATCCTTTTGGGTGTAGAGAGGCATCTCTTCACCGGCCGCGATCTTTTTGACCCCCTCCTCTTCAATGGGATTTCCCTCAATCATGGCTGTTCCGGAAATAGAGCTATACATGATCTTTGGATCCAGCCTTGCCGACATTCCGGGAAGAATTGGCAGATCCGTGACGGTCTCATAGAGCAGATTGGCCTTAAAGAGCAGGTTATCGACTATGACCATCTCTGTTTCGTGGCAAAAATAAAACTTCCCTGATTTATAGGTTAAAATGTCTTTCATTTTGCCCTCTCTTTTGTCATAGAAAATGTAACAACTTAAATCAATTATATTAATAGCTTGCAGTGTGCCGGCGTTTTTTTCTGATAAAGAAAATGTAACAACTTTCGTCATGAAAGTAATCATCTTTTTTGTCCCCTCCTCGTAGCACTCGAATTTATCTTGGGAGCGCGGACGTCTCGTCCGCAAAGCTTGCCATCCTGTAATGCCCAATTTGATTAGCCTAATTATTTCATCAAAGATGTTTTGGGGCAAGATTGAGCCAAGGGGGATTTAGTGGAGATGGAGAGTCTGATCGTCTTTGTTGGAGATTCAGGGGTTTTAATTTGCCTCGGCTTTTTTAGAGAAGATGGGCATGCTTTGCTTTGCCCATCCTACATCCTCGCCAGTGGCCAGATTCTGGCTTTAGGCATTAAACCGATAGGCATTTGCTATGCTGAATGAATCTAATCTCTACTTTTTTTGAAAAGGATATAGGGGGGTAGGCGGCTTGGCACCGTCCTCCGGACCTTTATTGGGGATAGTATTCCCCTGTGCGTTGATTGATTGCCCCACTATGATTATCCCTACTATTTTTAGTTATGATATCTGGATGTTCAGCTCCGTTTTCATGCTCAATCCCAGACGGATTAAACTTCATGTCAGCACCCTGTTGTTCTTTTATGAGCTTATCATGGGCCTGATCCAGCATGCGCTGACTTTCCTCTGCACTATCTGCAAGGCGGTAGCCGGGGCGAGTTTCGCCGCTTTGTCTCATATGCTCTTCTGGTTCGGCTTTCGGCTCCACTCATGTTTTTGTATGGGCCGTGGATGATAACAAAACTGCTGCCAGTGCTAAAACGATAAACCCTTTCATGTCCACCCCCCTCTATGATTGACCATCCCCCTGTTGCTGTCATTTTAGATTTTATCATAAGATAACCCACCTTTTAAGGTTAGGGAAAAATCCCCTGATTTACAATGGCTCTTTTTGGGGGGAGGAGTTGAGTGGCCGATGCCACTCTTCCATGCCGATCTCTTCGGCCTTGCCAGGATTTCCCCTCCCACTCCAGGCCACTCCCTGACTCAAGCAGATATAAAACTACTGGCAGAAGATCATTGTCAGGAGTATGGTTGGCATGTTTGTAAGTGTACGATAGAACTGGCGATATCTGGTCTTCTTGTGAGGACGGAATGTTTCCATGTTTGATGGATGATATCGGGGTAGGTGGAAAGTCTTGGTCGTATGGGGACTACTGCTGTAATCAGGAGGGACGTTCCTTCAACAAGAGATTGGCATCACGACCAATTTGATTGATAATATTTAAGAGCAGGGTCTGGAATCTTGAGATATGAAAAAAGTTAAGAACAAAATGCAATATAATCGGTTATCAAAAAGACGATTTGAAAAAAAAATAAAGAGAAAAAAACATAAAAAAGAGCTAATAAAATTAGCTATACAACAAAAAAAAAGCATTTTGAATGTAAAAAGAAATAAATTAAAATTACATAAAAAAGCAAATGCTGAAGACTTTATCGAACTAAAGCCACCATCGCATTTTAGTATTATTGAGAACCCAAATGAAACTTTAACTTTTTTTGAAAGTTTAGAAAGTAACCTTCTTAACTACGATCCAATTTATATTAACATGTCGGAAATAAGCAGAATGACTGTAGATGCATTGTTATATTATATTTCAATTTTACAGCATATTAAAACAAAGCTTAGTGCCTATATTTTAAAAGGTTCATTTCCCGAAGATGAAGAAACTTTAACATTGATGAAGCGATCCGGCTTTTTAAGGTATTTTAAAACATCTGAAGATAATATTAATACTCATAGAGATTATGTTGAAATAAAAAGTGGTAATATTGCAGATAATCAAGTTGTTAAAGATATATGTCTTTTTGTTATGGAGAAAATGAAAGTCGGTAGGGTAAAAACACAAAAATTGTATGATATTATTTTTGAAATGATGTTAAACACAAAACAACATGCCTATAATGCTAATACGAATAAATATGATAATTGGTTATTGTTTTTGAAGTTTAATCCGGATAAATCTAATATAGAGTTTATTTTTTTGGATAAGGGCTTTGGTATTCCTCAAACAGTAAGAAAAAATAAATTAGAAATAGCCGTAAAATGGTTTTCTAAAATAGGGATAACTGAATTTAGCGAGACTGATTTAGTTGATTCAGCATTAAAGGGAGCATTTAGAACTAAAACGGAAAAAGGATATAGAGGGAAAGGTTTACCTAAAATAAATCAATATTTTGAAAATGGATATATAAAATCATTAAATATTATATCTAAAAAAGCTTGTATAACTGCAGAAAACAAACATGATTTGGAAAAAGAAATAATCGGTACACTATATTCCTGGAAAATCACAAAGGATAGTATAAATGGCAACAATAATTATTAGTGAAACATTTACAGATGCACCTGGTGGAAGGTTGCGTTCCGATGGCCCAAAGTCTGGAGAAGAATTCAGAAATGATTTTTTGATACCGGTTTTTGACAAGCTAACTGAATCAGAACAGATAACTATTGATTTAGACGGTTGTTTTGGATACGCAACCAGTTTTTTAGAAGAAGTTTTTGGAGGGTTATCAAGAGAATACGGAGCAAAAAAAGTTTTGGAAAAATTAAAATTTAAATCTGATGAAGAACCTCTTTTAATAACAGAAATTCAGGAGTATATAAAAGATGCTTCGAAATAAAGTAGGGATTTTTCTTGTTTTTTTAATTTTAGTAATCACCATTGATTTGTTAACAATCAATTTTCTGAAATGGGACTTTCTAAGTGTTAATTTTTTTAATTGTCGATTAATTGAAATTTTAAGGCTACTTGTAATGATATTTTTAAGTTGTTACGTTGCTTATTGGGTTTCAATTAAAAGTAATGCAATTCAAAAAAAGAAGGATCTTTGTTTGGTTTTGATAAATGAGGGTAACTTGATTCTATCAGAACAAAAAGAGTTAACACTTTTCGTTTACACAGCAAACAAGCAATAAAGATGATGGCAAGTTAGTTTTAAGTGGCTTTAGGCGAATGAACAATAAATTAGATGCTATAAATATATTGTGCAGCAAAATTGATTCCAAGCTATCTGCTAGTACATTAATTACAAATTTTAAAATAATAAAAGAGCAGTTTGGGGATAGTTATATGGCAGGTTTTGCACTTGAAGATTCAAAAAAAATAGAAAAAAATTTTGATAAATTTGAAAAACTGTTTGATGACTTAAGGATTCAATTGTTAATTTAAGTATTCTCAGCTAACAAAACGTTGCACCGGATTCGCTGAAGCCTGTCGGTGAACTACCCGTCATACCTATTATTGATTACTATGATTGATCGAGTTGTCAGCTAGGCAGTGGGTATTTTCTTTCATCAGCAAGAGAAGATGCAGTAAGATCTTTGCATCTCCTCTATTCTGGTTATTAGGCTAGCATCTAGCATCTAGCATCTAGCATCTAGCATCTAGCCGATTTCCTGCGAAATAAAGTCGGCCAAACTAGCAATGGATTCGAGGACCCTACGGCTGGTGTCTTCGCCGCCGATGCGGATATCGTACTGCTTCTGGACCAGGAAGACTATCTCGACGGCGTCGAGGGAGTCGAGGCCGAGGGGTGAGTCCGGGCCGATGAGTTGGGCATCACTGGGGAAATCGTCGGGGGCATCCATCACCTTGCAGGCATCAATAATTAGTAGCTTCAGATTCCTTTCTAACTCTGCTCTCTTCTCCATATCTTTCCTTAAAAACGGCCCCTCTCAGAGGTGGCACAATATAAATTTATTATAAAATAGCCTACCTGTAGGCTTGAAAACCATTGTCTAAAGGGTGTCTTTGAAAAATGAGACTTTTCGATAAATATCAGCTAAGCCCCGACTGCGAGGCATTTGGAAAATATTACCACAGGCATCGTTGATATCGGAGTCTACGCTTACCTCCGAGGATAAAATTTTTCATACAACGCAGAGATTTGAAGAAGAGACCATTTTTCGAGGCTCCCTAGAGGGTACCCTTGCCATATCTCCAAGAAAAAACCAAGCGGGAAAGGACAAGGCAGACCAGAAAAAAGCCCAGCAAAAGACCAATATTGCTCAGGATCGAGTGGATATCACCGCCCCGGACAAAGAGTTCGACAAAGCCCTCTAATCCCCAGGCCAGGGGGGAAAAGCCACTCAGTGTTTTCATAAATGCAGGCATAACATAGGTGGGAACCATGATTCCACCTATGGCGGCGGCAATGACCACTGAGACGGCACCGAGCATGGAGGCCTGATCGTAGCTACGGGCAAAGGCACCGAGGAGGAGACCATAGCCGGTGGCCGCCAGGGCCGCACAGAGGGCGAGGAGGAAGACCGCCCCCGGATGATCTCCGAGAAGGAGGGCGGGGGTGCCAAAGAGGGGCAGAATCCATTTACCCACCGCCAACATCAGAGAGAACTGGATGAGGCAGACCAGCACATAGGCCGCCGTCTTTCCTGCGACGATGACCTCGTAGGCCACCGGATGGGCAAAGAGACGGAGGAGGGTTCCCTCCTGCCGTTCCCGTAGGAGGGCGGCTGAAAGCGGTACCACAATAAAGAACATACCAAAGAGGGACCAGGCAGGGACGTTTTGCTGGATGGCATCTGGCGTTTTTATCTCCGGGCCGGTTGTGGCCAGCTCTTTAATGCTGAGAAGTGACTGATTGGCAAAGAGATTGCTCTCCTCTTCGGTGGGTCTGCCTCTGCTGAATCGTTGTTGCAGGCTGCGCGACAGGCGCTGGCCCTTCATCTCCATCTCCAGCCCCAGAAGCGCATAGCGAAGTGAGCTCAGGACCGTTGAGCGAAAGGCGCCTTGAACGGTGGGGTCAAAGAAGAGCTCCACCTGACTGTCGACCGTGGCTAACTGCTGCTTGGTCCCCGGACTGAGAACTTGGGCGCTGAAACGAGCCAACCCCTCTGCCATCGTCTCGCTGCTACCGGCGGGGATGAGGATACCAAACTGGTAGTTACCGGCTGCCACCTCTTCTCTTGCCTGCTCTGCCCTGATTGCCTTATCCGCTATGGTTTCTATCAGGGTAATTCCACCCGAGTCGTTGAGACGGTTGCGTAGCTGCTTGCCCACCTCGGCGCCGTCCTCATCGACAAAGAGGACCTGCAGGGCGGACTGGCCCGTGGCCTGGAGGACATTATTTTGCACCAGGGAGACAATGAGGACCAGGGCCATGGGCATGACAAAGAGGATGAGCATTCCCGCCCGGTCCCGCCACAGGACCAGAATGTCTTTTATGAAGGTTGCCATAAATTGCTGCATAATTCTCATCATACTGTTCTCCCCCTAATCACGGAGCTGTCGCCCGGTGAGCTGTAGAAACAGCTCTTCAAGATTTTTACAGCCTGTCCTGGCGGCCACTAGCGTGGACGGTGCCCCCTCGGCCAAGACATGGCCAGCGTCAATGATGACAATGCGGGAGCAGAGTTGCTGGGCCTCCTCCATATAGTGGGTGGTATAGAGCATGCTCATCCCCTCCTCATTGAGGCGCTGTAAATTTTCTAAAATCATATTGCGCGACTGGGCATCGATACCAACGGTGGGTTCATCGAGGAAGAGCAGTTGCGGTTGGTGGACAATACCCACGGCCAGGTTCGCCCGTCGTTTCATCCCCCCGGAGTAGGTAGCAATGGGCCGATCAGCGCTTTCACCCAGACCGACCAGTTGCAGGCACTCCTCACATCGTGCCCGTAACCTCTTGCCTGTAAGACCATGCAGTCTGCCGAAGTAGTGGATGTTTTCCCGTGCGGTCAGACTGGGGTAGAGGGCGATATCCTGGGGAACCAGGCCTATTTTTCTTCGGGCCTGCATGGGTCGGGTCAGCATATCCTCACCGTCAAGGAGGAGGCTGCCCGATGAGGGACGGAGAAGGGTGGTCATTACCGAGATAGCCGTGGTCTTGCCAGCCCCGTTGGGGCCGAGGAGACCAAATATCTCTCCCCTGCCAATCTCAAGGGAGAGACCATTCAGGGCCGGAGCGGAGGCCGTGGGATACTGGACTACCAGTTCCCGGGCCAGAAGGAGGGGCGGAGTTTTAGAAACCATTAGGCGATACACTCCAGAACTTGACGAAAGAGCCGATCTTCACGATCGGCGCAGACATGCAGTTGTGCGGCCAGGGCCGGATAGGTGGAACTTGCCCCCTCTCGGCCCTTGCAGTTGCGGGCACTGAGCAGGGCAAAATAACGCCATAGATCTCCAATCTCGGTCATCTCAGCCGACAGTTCTGCCAACTGTGGCCGCTTGAGGATATCCGCCGCTTCCTGAAGGAAGGCGGCATAGATAAAGCGGAAACCGCCGCCACCGGTGCCGATCTCCTCCTGCATGCGGATAAGATGGCCAAGATGTTGTCGTGCCCCTTCGGTACCCAGTTTTTCCGGCCATCTTTCCAGTCGATTTGCCAGGAGGTGAATTCCCCGCGTACCCATAAAGGGGAGGGGGGTGCCTACCATCCGTTTTGCCACCTCTTTGATGCCCAAGAGGACAGCTGCGGGTAGGTCAACCTCTTCTGGCTTTCTCTGCAGATAGGACATACGTCCACGGGGAGCAAGGGCCCCCTTGGCAAAACGGGCCCTCTGCAGATCGTTACGATGACAGCGTACCGGTTTATCAAAGACAGGGTCGCTGATCAGATACTCTTCCCCGTCGCGACCATAGACCACCAGATTATGGGCGTTAAAGTGAAAACGAAAGGCCGGCGGGAAATAGGGGAGCCAGTAGACCCCTGTCTGCAGTACCACCGGATGGCCCTGCTCCAGGGCCGCGTCCAGGGCTTGCATACCTGCCTCTTCTCGACGAAAACGCTGGACACGGACGGGTACCCCGAGGCGTCCCGCCGTCTTTTTGAAAATTGCTCCGGGCGAGGTGCGAAAGGTGATGAGGGGTAGTTTATTTATCCGGACAAAGGGAAAGTAGCCAAAGAAGAGGCCGCCGCCAATACCGAAGGCCAGGGCCTCGGACATCTCATAGCCTGAATGGGAGAGGACATTGGCGGTGACCCCGCTTTCGCAGTGGGCCGACTGCCGATGGCTAAATTCTATATTCACTTAACTTCCTCTTGGCGGGTGCTCTGTTGGGACATCTCTGCCAGCTTAGGTACAAGGTCCAGTTGCTCTATGTTCATCTTAAAAATTGTGGCATAGCGGTTCAGTATTTTGGTGGATAACTTCTTATAATGTTTTGCCTGAAGATGTCTTCTCACCCGCCAACGGGCCATCTTTACATAGGAGGCAAGGAGGGCGACATCCATCTGGTTCCTGGCCATATGATAGACAAGCGGACTGGCACCTTCGGACTCTATCCTGGAGAGGGCTACCATGACATCTGCGGCAATGACCTTCCATGCCTGATCGTTGGCCAGATTTGCCGCATCCCAACCTGCACTGGGCACTAGAGCATAGCTGCCGTCTTCCTCCACAGCGTAGGAGACGGCATGCCACTCCTGCAGAATTCCGACATCCTGTGGAACATCATCTTTTTTCAAAATAACCTCATTGCTTTTCAGGACGGTTAGATGCGTTCTTCAGGAGGAGGGCGGCATTGATTCCGCCAAAACCGGAGTTGCAGGTGATGATGGAGGGGTGCCCGAGGGCAAGGGCCTCACTGCCTGAAAGCTGGCAGTCTGTTTCTGCCGGGACTTCAAGGCCCACCGTGGGGGGAAGGATCATATCCCTGAGGCTGTAGAGCGAGAGCACCGTTTCAACTATTCCCGAAGCGGCAAGGCTATGGCCCAGAGCGCCCTTTACGGAACAGACCGGCATTCCCGGGGCAAAGACCTTACTAAAGGCCAGGAGTTCCATGGCATCGTTATAGACCGTTGCCGTACCATGGGCATTGATGCCGCCAATGTCTCCGGCCTCCGCCTTTATCTGTTCCAAGGCGGCTATCAGTCCTGTTGCATATCTGCTGGGCGCAGTTATATGATTGGCATCGCAGCTGATGGACCAGGGACCGAGGGTGGCAAGCACCGATGAGGGTTCGGCTACTTCTGCCGCCGAGAGGAGGATCCAACCGGCCCCATCGCCTAAGGAGAGGCCATCACGATCTTTGGCAAAGGGCCTTGCCGCCGTTGCCGATAGGGCCTTGAGGCTGGAAAAACCGGAAAGGACAAACTGGGAGAGGAGGTCAAAGCCGATAATGAGGGCATGGTCGCACTCTCCTGCCTTAATGCGCATGGCTCCCTGAATGACGGCAATTAGGCCGGAAACGCAGGCTGCACTGACCGTGGTGCCTGCCTTTATTCCAAGTCTTTGGGCTAACTCCTCTGCCACCTGCCAGGGTTGGCCCTCTTCACGACCACTGCGGAGCAGGAACTCGTCCGTTGCCGCCTTGGTGGTGGCGCAAAAGAGTTGGGTGGCCGGTGAGAGCTGCGGGAGGCTGGCCAGAAGCCGCTTAAACATATCATTCTGGCGCTGAAGACTGCCCGGTTCTCCTGCCAAATCAGGAATAAAACCTAGAGGCCATTCACCTTCCAGGCTCCCAAATTTTTGCAGGGAAATTCCCGTTTTGCCGGCAAGAAGGGCCTGCCAGGTTGATTGCCCATCGCCCAGGGGGGTGAGAATATCTCCGCCAACAACTACAACATCTCTCATGATTTACTCCATTTTCCTGTCTGCCATTGATGACGAAACTCTTCAAGCCAGACTGGTGTGATAAAGAGGGCCATGCCAGCCAGATCAGTGAGGAGCTGTACCGTATAGCCGCTGGCTGCTATTTCTCCTGCCCCGTTTCGGATCAGATAGGAGATGTTGAGACGGGCAGACTCCACCCAGTGCAGGGAGGTCTCAATGCTGATCTGCTCATTAAAGTGGAGGGGCCTCTTATAATCCAGATGCATCTGGACAATGGGGGCGGCAATATCATGCTGGTGAAAGAGCTCATAGCTCAGACCGCACATATCTCCCAGGGCCATTCTTCCATCCTCTAAGTAACTGGAATATCGTCCATGCCAGACGATGCCCAGGGAGTCAACCTCTTCAAAACGGATCCGTGTCCGGGCAATGCCCGTAAGAGGTGCAGGTGCCGAATCATCCTCGGGAAAATATTTTTTTATAAAGCCCATATTATGCCTATGTCTTAAAATGATAGTACAGATCTTACTGAGTAAAGGGTGGCTTGAAAAATTAGACTTTTCTTCAACTTTTGCTGAAATCGCAGCTACCATTGCTGACAGACTTACCCTCTTTTTTTACGGTAAACTCGCCATGGTAGAGTTCCTCCTCCGGGGTGAGCCTTACCTCTATCTCTACCTCCTCCCCCGGCAGTATCGCCCCGGAAAATTTAATTCTTCCATATGCCCGTAGCTGTAGGGCAAAACCGAGGGCCTGCTCTGAGATATGCCGTACTGTGGTAAGCTGGACAACGGCGGGCAGGACTGAGTGATCGGGGAAATGGCCGGCAAAGGCGGAAAACGTCTCTGGAAAAACAAAGCTGGCCCTGGCCTGAACAGCTCCCTCCTTCAACTCTTTAAGTGCAGAGCTGAGGCAGCAATCTTTAAGAGAGGCATATATGGGAGTATAGGTTTTTTCACTGGGAGTCATTGGCAATCCTTACAAGTTTGATTTGTAGCCCTGTTTGGGAGTAGATCGCCCCCGCAAACAGAGAGTCATCGCTCTGTTGTACGGACCACAGGGAGAGGGGGCCAAGGTAGCAGGCCCGCCGTCTGCCCATCTCTGTCTCTCGGTAAAATGAGAAGATATCTGCCTGGCAGTCGCTGGCCGCGGCGTGGGCAAAAAAGATCCTATAGAGTGATGTTGCCAGCAGGGTCGGTAGGTGCGAATCTTTTAGCGGCCCCTGCCGAGACTCCATATTTTGTTGGCCCTGTTCGTCAATCTCGGCTGAAAGCAGGGTAACCCCGGTGCTATCAAGGAGGGCATAGCTCAGGGGCGTACCGGTTGATTGGAGAACAAGGATGCCGGAAAAGCGTACCTCATCTCCACGGTAGATACGTATACTGTAGAGAAGAGGGGACTCGGCCCCTTCCTCAAGGTCCATGGGGGGGATCGAACTAGCGCAGCCACTCAGCCCCAGCAGGACCAGAAATAAAATTATTTTTTTAGTCATTCCTTCTGCTCCCCAGAGTAAAGAGATATGGACTCACCACCAGGGCAACGGGCCAGCCAATGCCAATGCCCACCAGTACCGTTATCCCTAAGGAGTGGAGGGCGGGATGGGAGGAAAAGGCCAGTACCCCAAAACCGATCAGGGAGCTGGCCGCACAGATTGAAATGGCCTTTTCCGTGCCCTGCAGACTCTGCTTCAGGCGGGAACAGACGGCAAAGATACCGTAGTCGACGGCTAGACCAATGACCATTATGCCCATAATCAGATGCATCATATTAAGCGTGTAGCCCATAATCCAGCAAAAGACAAGCATCCCGGCCAGGGCGGCCAGAACCGGGGCCAAAACGGCGATGATTGCCGCTACATTCCTGAATTGAATTGAGACCAGAGCCAGGACAAAGATGCCTGCCAGGCCCGAGAGAAAGAGAATGTTCTTTTTCAGCAGGCCTTCTACCTCTGCCTTCCACTGCTCACCTGCCAGGAGATGTATTTCGGGATTTTGTTCAGTAAAGAGGAGGAGTGCAGGCAATTTTTCTCTGTCACCGGAGATGCTTGTCAGCACCATGGCCCGCCTCTCTCCTTGTTGGGAGAGGGATGAACGAATCATAAGGCCCAGCATAGGGTCTAGGGGAGAGCTCTGTAGGTGTTCAATCTTAAGGGGTCCTGTGGGGTTCTCTAACCAGTGAAAAAATGGAAAAAAGGCCTCGGGGGCAAAACCCTGCCCTGCGGCTACCCTCTTAAAGAGAGGAGAGAACTTTAGCCTCTCTTCCGACCAAAAGCCCTGCCATCTCTGTCTATTCTCCTTCTGTCTGTGCAGGCTTGGCAGTATCGGTGCCAGACTCTGTATCTGCTTAAAGCCAGACTCCTCCAAAAAATAAAAGAGTCTGTCGTTCTTTTCCAGAGCTGTCTGTATCTTATCACCAAGGCTGACCACAAATACCTTCTCCTGGGGTTTGCCCCAGGCCTCAGCAAAATAGGCCTCATCTGCCAGGACAGCAAGGCCCGGTGCATCCAGTGACTTCAGATCGCCGTTATAGCGAATTTGCGGCCAGGCAAAGACTCCTAGGCAGAGCAGGGCAAGCCAGAGGAGGCTACAGCCTTTACGCAGCCCCATAAAGCGAAGGGGACTTGGCTCTTCTCCTCTGCTCTCTTCCAGTATATTTGCTTTGGTGCAGGTGGTGGGGATTAGCAACCAGGCAAAACAAATTCCGAAGAGCAGACCGGTAAAGGCCAGACAGGCCATCTGTCTATGAGCCGGGACATTGGAGAAGAAGAGGACAAAGAAGACGGCGAGGGTGGTCAGGCTGGCAAAGAGAATGGGGCGGCGCATCTCGGCCAGGATAGTACGACGATCTTTGCCATTGCTATGGAGGGCAATAAAGAGATGGATAGAAAAGTCCACGGCAATGCCCAATAGGACAATGCCGAAACCCAGGGCCAGTCCACTGATACCTTTAAAAATAGAGGAGGTGATGGCAATGGCCGGCAGGCTGGCCAGCAGGGGGACGGCGAAGACTACTATGGCCTTGATATTTTTCAGAGAAAACGCCAGGAGGAGAAAGAGGAGAAGGGTGGCCATGGGCAAGAGGGTCTGTAGATCATGCTTAATCGCCTGGCTGTTGGCCAGGGTATGAGGCAGGGTGCCTATGACCCGGGGGATGATTCCCGGGAGGAGGGCCTGTTCATATATCTTTTTGAGGGCCTGTTCTATCTCTTTGGCGTTATTGGAATCAGTTAGGCCCAGACGACTTTCGGCAAAGACCAGTATATTCCTGCCGTCCTTACTCAACAAAAAACCATTTTTAAGAGAGATGGTGGAGCCATCCCGTAAAAAGCTTAGCTTGGCGGTGAGTAGTGAGCTGAAGTCCAAGGGATCAATCTGTAGCTGTCTCTTCAGGGCAATTCCTGCCAGGCTGTTGAGCAGAGAGAACGTTTCAGCCATTCTCTCGGTCAGGGCCTCTTCCGACAGCCGTTCTCTGATCTTTACCATATCCGTCTGTCGACTCAGTACCGGCAGATAGGAGAAAAAATCCGGCCCCATAGGGGTGGCCTGTTTTGAAAAGCGGGCAAAGACATGGGAGAAGCGCCTGTCTTTTTCAAGCATCGTTTCAAGGGCAGTGGCACTTTTTTCTAATGCCCTCTGGGCGGCAATCGGGTCAGGATAGCTCTTTTCCTGAGCGCTGAGGGTGATGACCAGACGATCCACCAGGCCAATCTCTTGCAGGAGTTGCAGGTCACTGCGCACCCTGCCGTCGGGGAGTAAATCCAGAGCATTGTCCTTCATGGAGAGGCCCAGAGAAAAATAGCCAGCCACCAGGACAAGGAGAAGGACCAGAAGCCAGCGAAGGAGTCGCTCTTTTCTACTCATTGATATCACAGCGGGAAAAGAGATCATCTGCCAGCGGAATGTTCAGCTGAGGGTTTTTGAAGAAAATGCGGGTAAAGTCACCTCCTCTTTCAACGATCTTAACCTGTTCTGGCTGTAGGCTCTTCTCGTTAAAGCGAATGGTTACCCGGGATAGAATTTTTGAGATCGCTCCCTCTTTATCAAAGTGGATGACAAGACTTGCCGGTTCCATCTTGCTCAGTCTATAGAGCTTGGATAGTTTCAGATAATCACCGCCCAACCAGTTCCAGAGCTGTTCCGCCACCACCCGCATCACTGGGTCGGAGGAGAGGAGAAAGGGGGTGGCTTCACCTTCGCTGTCACAGCGCATGCCCTGTTCACCGTTGAAAATCAGGGCCGAGGGGAGGGGGGAGGTGAACTGCCAACGTAATTTGTCCGGGCGAATGAGGCTCAGATGGCCGCGAAAGATCACCGGCTTGTTCAGCATGGCTAGGTGTTTCTCTTGGATAAAGTCCGTGGAGAAGGCCTCTGCCTGCCGTGATGTCTGCTGAATCTTGTGCAAAAAGGTGTTGAGCTCTTCCTCTTCGCTGGCAAGGGCCATGGATGCGACAAGGCAGAAAAAGAGGGTAAGGATAATTTTTTTTAGCATTTTTTCCACGTGGTGAGGCTGACGGAATCATCCTTCTTCAGGACTTGTTAACTTTACAAGATTCTGGGAGCTTGAAAAACAGGCAATTTCGATAAGACAGAGATTTAAAGAAAGGCTCCATCAAGGTTTTTTCAGGTCTTCCCAGACCTTAAGGTTGCCTGTAGCCAGGAGATCCTCATTAGAAAATACCTCTCCTTTGAGGAAGCTGATTGCGCCAAATTCAAAGGTCTTCTCCACCACCACCCGTAATCTTTCGCCACCGTGGCCATTTTTGTTGAGGGAGAAATCCTCTAAACCCACCAACATGCCATCATGCAGGGGCTTACCTGCTGAAAGTGCTATAAAACCATTCTGCAGGGCTGCTGCTTGGGCGATGAGCTCCACAAAAAATTCAGGAAGGAACTGGTCCCCTGCAAAAAAAATACCCTTCTCCGGTAGACGGGCCAGAACAACAGCCCTCTCGGAGTTACACTCCTGCAGAGAATCCACCAGAAGCATCGGCGCCCGGTGTGGTAGGAGCAGGCCTGCCGGCATGGGTAATTCAAACTCTTCTTTCACTGTATTTTCCATGGTTTCCTCACCAAAACTACATATGCATTCCACCATTTACGCTAAAGACCTGACCGGTTATATAGCTGGCATCATCACTGAGGAGAAAGCGAACAACTCCCGCCACCTCTTTTTTGGTGCCCACCCGACCCAGAGGGATAAGGGGTAACATCTTATCCAAGGGCAGTCCTTCGATCATCTCTGTCTCTATTAAACCGGGAGAGACCACGTTTACCAGGATATTCCTCTTGGCAAGTTCTCTTGCCAGGGCCTTGGATGCGCCGATAAGACCTGCCTTGGCCGCCGAGTAGTTTACCTGTCCTGCCTGACCAATTTCTCCTGAGAGGGAGGCTATGCTTATGATCCGTCCCCTTCTCTTAGAGAGCATATGACGGGAAAAAATCCGACCGAGGATATAGAAGCTGTTGAGGTGGACATCGATGACTGCGTCCCACTCCTGCCTCTGCATCATAGGTAGGAGGGTATCTCTTGTAATGCCGGCATTATGGATCATGGCAAAGGGTACAGTCTCAGCCAATAGGGGTTCCAGAATTTTCGCAGTTGCCGCCTCGTCGGTGACGTCAAAAGCCAGGAGGAGGCATTCTCGTCCAAGTTCCTCTATCTCCTTTTTAACGGTCTGAGCCTGTTCTGTAGAACTTCTGTAGTTGAGCCAGATATCATAGCCTGCCGCTGCCAGATGGACGGCAATGGCTGCCCCGATACCCCGACTTGCCCCACTTATGAAAACAATCTTTTTCTCACTCTCTGCCATATCTTACCTCTCATTTTAGGGCCAGCTAGAAATCTACCCGGCATAACATTCCATTTATTTAGGATAGTCTTATATCTAAATGTACCGATCCATAGACAGATTCCAGGGTACAGTGCAGGTGCTCCTCTCTCCTTTGAAGTCTTTCGGAGAGGAGGTAGGCGCTGGTCAGTGGATCACTGTGTCTGAAGAGCTCCTCATTGATCAGGGCCTCTTCCTTGTCCAGCAGATGGTTGACGTCTGACCTGTTCCTGCCCTCTATACTTAACCTATCTATTTTAAATTGATTGTCAGCTGTACTCTTCTCACTGCTTAAAAGCCAACAGACAGCACCTGCCTGCCAGTTGTCTTCCTCTGCATAATTTTTTTGTCGGACATCCTCTAAGAGTTGGCTATAGGTCTCCACCTGCAGGACCAGACAGGAGCTGAGCAGGCCACTCTCTATTGCCATCATGGCCTGTTCCAGGGCCCTGAAAAAGGGAAATTCAAAGTCCGTGTAGCTCATGGCACATCCCTGAATATTAAAGGTATTTGCCATATAGCCCACCGCCGAGTTGGCAACGGAATGAGAAAATAGGGTGGGGGAGAGGGGATTTCTATGGGCCACCTCCCTGAGCACAGAAAAATTGGTATCCATGGGGCCGGCAAAGGTGCTGAGAAACAGCCCCTGTGAGATATCTCCTCTTGCGTCGGGAGAGATATTTCTGCCAAGGACCTCATGGGCTGCCACCGTGCCTAAACGGATGAAATCGTCGGCCCTGCGCAGATGTTTGGCCATGTCTACGGGGATTTCAAGCTCGGTCAGGAGACCGGCATAAACTTGAGAAATATAGACAGTCATATCCTTCCTCCCTCCAGAATAAGGACGCTGTTAGAACCACCAAAGGCCAGCGATTGACTCATGCCAATCCTGCCCAGCAGAGCCCTCTCCTCTCCCTCGGGGATGATGGGAAAGGCGAATAGAGGATCGGGACTGTGACAGCCCACCGTCCCTGGAAGATGGCCTTCATTTAAGGACATAAGGGTGAAGACGGCTTCCACGCCACCTGCTGCGCCCAGGGTATGTCCGGTAATGCCCTTGGTGGAAACCATGGGTAGGGAGGGGCTAAATCCTGCCTGGTAAATAGCCTGGGTCTCGGCCTGGTCGTTTACTGCAGTGCCTGTGCCATGAGCATTTATCATGGAGATATTGTTTAGATCAAGCCGGGCATTTTTTAGGGCAGAGGCGATGGCCAGTTGTAGACCTCTCCCCTGCGGATGGGGGGCCGTTGGATGGTAGGCGTCCCCAGCAACCCCATAGCCCCTGACAAAACCTAAGGGGGCTTTTTTGCCGGCGGAATAAGGCTCCATGACAAAGATTCCTGCCCCTTCCCCGAGGTTAAGCCCCTGCCTCTCTGCATCAAAGGGTTGACAGCTCGTCTCGCTGATAAGGCGCAGGCTCTTAAAACCATTACAGGCAATTCGGGAGAGGGCATCGGCGCCACCGGCAATGGCAATATCACAGAGCCCCTGCTCCAGCCAAATTTTTGCCATGCCAATGGCATCTGTTCCGGAGGCACAGGCATTGGTGATGACGATTCTGGGGCCATGTATTCCTAAAAAACGTTGGATATAGGCGGCGAGATTGTTGTCAAGGTGTTGATGGATGGGCCCCGGTTCGGGATTTTTCCCCTCTTCCCATGTCCTGTAATAGGATTCATCGTCAAAGGTGCTGCCAACGGTGGTGCCCAAGGCCAGGCCGACACGTTTTCCCTGTAGCTCTTCCAGGGAGAGGCCAGCCTGGGCCAAGGCCTCGTCGATGGCCTGTAGGGCCAGAGAGATTGTCCGGTTATGTGGTTTCTCTCTCTTGCTGTTGAGTACCTGGTAGCTGGTCTCTCCTTCATCGACATAGAAACAGGGGGCAGGGAAAAAGGTGGGCAGAGTCTTATTGTTCACCCGTCCTAGCAGTAGGCTCTGCCAGGCAGATTGACAGCTTCGGCCGGCAGCTGTTACACAGCCATAGCCCCTTACACTGATCTTTGCTAAAGAGTTGTTAGACATGTCCATATTTCCTTTTCTAAACGTTCCAGGCCCTTGCCGGTTTCAGGGAGTTTTTAGGTGAAAAACTACTCCATCCTCTCGGCAATAAACTTTGCCAGGGCATTGATCGATTCAAAGACTGTTTTTCCCTCTTCCATATCGGCAATGGTTACGCCGAAACGTTTTTCCACTAAAAATGCCAATTCAACAGCATCGAGGGAATCAAGGCCGAGACCTTCACCAAAGAGCTGTCCATCATCGTCAATATCCTCTTTGACAATGCCTTGGATTTTCAGGTCATCTACCAGGATCTCTTTCAGCTGCTGTTTTATTTTCTCCATCTCTCTTCCAAGGTCCAATAGCCCGGTGGGCTTCTAATATGAAAACTGCACAATAGCAAATTGCCCCCTGCTATTGCTCCCAAAAATTATAAAAATTATACCACTGATAGGGGTATTCCTGCAGGTAGGACTCTAGCGCTGCCAGGTATCTTTCTGCGCACTCTTGTAACATATCTGCGCGACTATCTCGACCCTTATACTGTGGATAAAAACAATCCCATGCCCGGACTTGAAAATGTTTTCCCCCTCTGTTTGCTGCCAGTAACACCACCACCGGGGCCGCGGCCGTGGCGGCTAGCATATAGGCGGAGGTTGATATGCGTACAGGGCTATTATAGAAGTTTGCCGTAACCGAGTGACCACCGATATAGCGGTCTCCCATTATCACCACCAGATCGCCCGCCCTCAGGGCTGCAGCTGCCGCCAGCATCCCTCCGAAGGGGCCGTTCACATTTATAATCTCAAAGGGTTTTTTTCCTGAGCGTAGTTCAAAATAGTGTTTTGTCACGGCATGGGCATCATAGTCCATAAGGACATGGACCTTGGCACCCAGACAATTCAGCCGTGAGAGTGTTGCCTGCCAATTACCCACATGGGCCATAAGCAGTACAGCTCCCTTGCCAGCCTTAACCGCATCTTCCAGTATTGTCTGGTCAACGACATCCTCTTGCAGGGCTGCTCCCTTACAGATACCAAGCCAGGCCCGATCAACCAGGACAGTGCCAAAGGAAAATACAACTCTGTAGGCGGCCCAAAATAATTTCCAGTGGCCCATCTGTGGAAAACGCCTCTGCAGATAGGGGGCGAGGGTGCGATGGATTTTTCGACTACAGATCATATAGAAGAGGATTACCGGCCCCAGGAGGAGTCGTCCTCCCCCCCTACCTCCACAGCGAATGGCAAGATAAAAAAAGCGGTGGCCGAGTCTTTCCAGCCCTTTGAGAAAACGCCTTGGCCATATCACGGGGTTTCACCTTTTTGGGAGCGGAGGAGGATAAATTTACGGGAAGAGAAATATACCAGGGACGCGCCGACAAGCCCCAGTACGGGGCCTACAACCAGGGAACCTAGTAACCACTCCCAGACTCGTTCCGGTATTTCCAGCAACCATCTCTGCCAGGAGAGATCGTAGATGAACTCTCCATGCAGCATATAATGGCCCAATTCAATACAGAGGGCGGGTATCAGGGGGGGCATACAGAATTGGCTTGCCGCCACCGCCGCCACTTTATTGAGGTGAAGTCGGCAACAGAAATATATTATGGCAAGGGTATGACAGGCAATAAGAGGCAGGGCGCCGAGGAAGAGGCCGCTGAATACCGCCACCGCCAACCAAAATGGAGAGGAATTCTCCTGACATATTCTCTTTAGGGTGCGCAGAGGATGTTTGGCATCCTCCAGGGGTTCTAGCTTCGCTTTCCCCTCCACCAACTGTTTATGGGGCAGGGGCAGGAGACGCCTGCAAACAAGGGTCGTGTGCAGTTTTGTCAGTCGCCAGTTGTCCAGTCCCTTTCTAAAGTGGCTTACCCTCTCATCTGCCGGGGGGTAGTGGACGGAAACTGGGACATCCCGGACCTCAAGGCCACTCCAGACAGATTTCACCAGTACCTCTATTTCAAAATCATAGCAGCAGTGCGGCAGATCAAGGGCCAGGATTTCCTCCACGGGGTAGAGGCGCATGCCGCTCTGGGTATCGGCCAGTTCGCAGCCGCATTCCAGTCGGACCCAAAAATTAGAAAATGCCTTGCCGAAATGACTGGAGCGAGGCACGGTATCCTGGATCATCTCGCGAGCGCCAATGATGATAGCCGGCCACGGCCCCCTGTTTGCCTCGGCCACCAGGAGAGGAATCTCCAGGGGGCTGTGCTGGCCATCGGCATCCACCGTGACAATGGCCTGATAGCCATTTTCCAGAGCATAGCTTGCACCCGTCTTAATGGCCGCTCCCTTGCCACGGTTTTCGGTCAGTCGCAGAGTTGCACAGCCTTGGCCCTTCAGGCTCTGCAGGCCGCTGTCGGTACTGCCATCGTCGACCACCAGTACAGGCAGGCCTGTCTCAAGTGCCCTGGTAGCTACCGCCGCCACGCTTGTGCCGTGGTTATAGAGGGGGATGACTATCAGTATTTTTGCATTATCGAGTTTCATCTGCGACGGCCCTGTTGCAAAAGGAGATCCCAGGAGGGACCAACAAATCCCATCTTATGGGAAGAGGCAATACGAAGGTTCATCTTGTGACAGGGGTAGACCCGCGTCATATCTCTTCGAAAGGAGGTGAGGATACTGCTCTCCATTTCTGCCCGGCTCAGCTGGGGCGAGTAGTAGAATGTAGGCTCAAGCAGAGACTGATCTCTGGCAATAATACCATCCTCGATGGCCCGCTGATGGATATCTGTGCCTGGCAGGATACGAATGCCAATAAAGGCAAAGACCACACTTTTTTTAAGGAGCTCTATATTGGCCAGGCCGCGGGCCAGGGTAGAGCTGTTTTCTTCGGGGCCGCCAAACATAATAAAATGGGCGCAGGAAACATCCTCTGCAGTGATTATCTTGTGGGCCGCCAGAACATCCTTGAAGGAAAAGCCCTTTTTTATACCCGCCAGAGTTTCATCCGTTGCCGCATCGGTGCCCAGCTCTGCCGCAGCAAGACCGGCCCGCTTCAACAACCTTATCTCACTACGACCAATCCCTTGGGGGCGGAAAAAGGCGCACCAGGGGATGGAAACCTCCTGGCGAATAAGCTCTTCTGCTATTTCCAGATACCTGTCGTCTGGATCGTTAAAGACACTGTCGGTAAAAAAGATATAGCGGCCCCCAAAGTCCCGGATCAGTTTTTTAACCTCTTCCACCACCTGCTCTGGCTGATAGTGGCGAATCTTTTTCCCCTCTATTGTCGGATATGAGCAGTAGCTGCAACCATAGGGGCAACCCCGTTTTGTCTGCACATTGAGCATGCCTCCGTGCCGGGTGTAGTACTCGGCGATATGGGGCATAAACCTGCTGCAGGGTATCAGCTCTTCTATGGCGGAAAATTTGAGGATCTTTTTGCTGGGCGGCTGTTTCTTGCCAATTTCTCCGGCAAGCCAGGTCATGACCTCTTCACCCTCACCGACCACGGCATAGTCCGCCTCTAACAGATCGAGCAGGAGCTGGGGTATGATGGAGACAGCCGGGCCACCGATGACAATAAATGTCTTTTGCAGACGGCGAATCAGCTTGGCAATGGCGACGGCACCGTTGAGATAGTTGTCGGGTGAGGCGCTGTCAACGGTATCGATATTACGAATGGACAGACCTATAAAGTCATATCTTGCCGAGGAGAGCAGGGGCTCAAGGGCCTGCAAGCCGCCATCGGCAAGCATATCAAAGTGTCTGGTCTGGTGGCCACTGCCCTCAAGGGCACCAATAATGCAGGCCGCCCCAAGGGGGTAAACGGGATAGGGGACGACCACCTGGTTTACAGAGATAATTAAGCTATTTGAACCGGCAACAGCTGCTAACGTCCTTTCCACAATCAAACCCCTCTAACGAATAAATAAACAGTGGGGTTTCCCCTCAATGATCTTGGCCCAAGGCCACTGGCAGAACTCTTTTTTTAGGCAGCTAGAAGTTTCATCTCCACCAAAAAGTGTTCTTCGCTTCCATCCAGATAGTGATCAAACTCACAGGCAAACATCATATCTATACCCGCCTGCATCTGCAACAGGAGTTGGGCCTCCTTCTTGGCAGTTGGCAGGGGCTGTCCATCTGCAAAGAGGGCATATACGGGGCCCGTAAGGCCGAAGGTCAGGGCCGCCTCGGCCAGGGGAATGTTTGCCAGGGTATAGCCAAAGAGGGCGGGGCTTGCCAGGGTAGAATTCTCATCCATGGAATCGACAAAGGCCCGATCGGTAAAGAGAGAGCCTCGGCGGCTGGCACCAATAAGACCGACGTTCAGCCCCTTGCCGTCCAGTCGCTCTCCTGGCATGAGCAGATCTTGTTCCTGCAATAGCTGGGCAAGTTCAACAATCAGCAGGCGGCTGAGAGGAGACATTCTGCCCCAACGAGGAGGGATGCTGCCCAGTAGCCCCTTTACCTGCTCGTCTGCCTGTGCTGCCAATAAACCTTTTTTTATCTCTAGCGGGATCATATTTTCTTTGCATCCTCAGCTCGGTTCAGCCAACAGAGTGGATCTTCTGCCAGATAGTCCCCGGAAACCTGGTAGGCATGACCACGGCAGCCATAGCAGACCTCACTGAGATCACAGCTGGCGCAACGTCCCTTGATCTTCGAGCGTATCTGGCGGAGATCCTGAAAAACCGGGGCCTGGCTAATGATCTCTGCCAGAGATTGACTGCGGATAGATCCTGCCCTGATATTCACTCCCGGACAGGGCTGTACCTCGCCTATGGAGGTGACCGTACAGGAATATTCATGACGGGCACAGTGAGAGGCGGCCAGAGGAGGATGGGCAATCCAGTTGCAGGAAAACTCTTCACTGTCAATTCGGGAGAGCTCCTTAAAGAGACGCTCCACCTGCTCAGGCTCGACTGCTAAGTCGTTGTGCTCGGTGGCCCGACCCTGCATGGTCATGGCCTCTACATATGGGGAAATGCCCTGGTAACGTGCCCAGCGCCAAAGGTCCGGTAGCTCATCAAAATTTTGCTGACAGATGATGGTCTCTATGCCCAGGGCACAGTTTTCACCCGGATAACCTGCATCAGTAAGGGCCTTAAAGGCCTTTTCAATTGCCTGGTGGGTACCCACTCTCCCGGCTAGATAATCCTGTACTTCCGGAATCTTACTGTTCATCTTCAGGACAACATCAACCTCCAGCTTCTGCAGGCGGATGGCAACATCGGAGCTCAGGCTCAGGCCGTTGGTGAAGAGATCGACGGCCAGCCCTTTATTTCGAATATACTCTATGACTTCAAAAAGATGGGGGTAGAGGAGGGGCTCACCACCACCGAGAACAATTATCTTTTGTGCGCCGAGTCCTATGGCCTGGTCGATAATATCTTTTATCTCTACCAGAGTGAGCTCATTTTTTAGAGGCACACCGGAGGCGGCATAACAGTAGACGCAGCGTAAATCACAAATACGTGAGAGCTCCAGCTCCAGGGAGAGCAGTCCACCCCGCGCGCGACACTTTGCTATCTCTTCCGGACTAAACTCCATTCCCAACTGTTCACTTAAACATGCCATTAACATAATCCTTCAAAAATATAGTAAGAACAGATATTTAGCCATCTGTTCCGGAAATTACCTATAATCAAAAAACTTTCTTGGTTTTCGTCCACCATCCGCCGTCATGGTGGCCTTAACCTGTTCGGGAGGAAGCACCGTCAGGGTAGGTTTTACCCGCAGCTGTGCCTGGAGCATCTCCTCAAATTTTTTGTCCAGCGCCTTATCATCACAGCCAACCACTACATGGACATCATCAATTCCATCGGCACCTGTACGTACCTCAACGTATGCTCCAGAAACGGCCTCAACCTTCTGCAGAATATTGAAGATTGTTTCAGGATAAAGGGTTGTCCCCTTATATTTCAGTCGCTGAGCCAGACGTCCCTCCACGGGGCCCAGTCGTTTGGTGTTCCAGCCACAGGCACATGGGGAGTTTTCCAATCGACTGATATCACCAGTTTTAAGGCGGACCAGGGGGAATCCCTCGATGCCCAGAGGTGTTACCACCACCTCGCCAGAAACGCCATCGGCTACCACCCTGCCATGATCATCCACCACCTCGACCAACATCAGCTCAGGGTGGACATGTCCGCCCCGGGCCATGGTGCATTCGCTAAAGGCAGTTTCAAACTCTGTTGCCCCGTAAGAAGAGTAGAGGTCTGCTTGCCAGAGATCATGTAGTTGAGCGCCAAGTGGGGTGAGACCGTGATCCGGTTGCCGCACAGATTCACCTATGGTGATAATGCTCTTAATCGAAGAGGTGGCAGGGTCTATTCCTTCCGCCAAGGCCCACTGGCCGAGATCGCGTAAAAATGTGGGTACCCCGACAATGATCTTGGGCTTTAGGGTGTTTATGGTGTGCCACTGACGAGCCGGTTGGCCGGGGCCGCTGCGAATTGCCGAGGCGCCCAGAAAGGTTATGCCGGAGTAGTAGGCAAGTCCTGCTACAAAACACCTGTCCAGAGTTACCGTTAGTAGTACCCTGTCCTCAGGTCGAACTCCCGCGCCATAAAAGGCCATTGCCTCGTTAAAGGCCAGTCGTTTCAGATCTGCTTCGGTATAGGGGACCACAACCGCATTACCCGTGGTTCCCGATGTCAGGGCAATATCACGAAAGGCCCTTTCATTACGCAAACCAAATGCGTCAGCATGACTGTCCAGCTGTTCTCTGGTCGTGAAGGGGAGTTGGGAGAGCTCTGCAACAGAGCTTAGAGCCTCTATCTCTTTTTTCCCTATGCCCAACGCCTTTTTGTAAAAGGGTATGCTGAGGGCATGGAGCAGATGTCTCTTGAGCAGTACCAGTTGTACCTCTTCAATTTGCGCCAGAGGGGCCCTGCGAAGAGAAATAGCCTGCTCGATATTGTACTTATCTGCCAACATAGTATTGCCTTTTCACTTGGGGAAACCTTGAAAAAATAGATTTTTCTTTAAATTTCCGCATTATTCGAAAAATCTTCCAAGCTAGCTAACCTCTGTCAACTAAAATGGCCATATTCCCGGAGAGTGGTCTCTATTTGCTCTTGGACATAACGACGCATGCGCTGAACATCATCTCGACCACCACTTTTCTCTGGATAGACAGGTTCAAGTACCACCAACTTTACCCTGCCGCACGACAGTAGTCGTTTTCCCGGGGCGAGGATATCTGCTGATCCCAGGATACATACGGGAATGATGGGTCTGTTGGTCTCCTGAGCCAGGGTAAATGCCCCCGTTTTAAACCGGGCCAACTGTCGATTGCGGGAACGATGTCCCTCGGGCCAGATAGTTACATAGCATCCATCATCAAGCATCTTCTGGCTTTTACTTAAAATCTCAGCCCAACCCTTTTCGGCATTTGCATAGCCGGCAATTTTCATAAAAAAGCTATACAGGGGGATTTTGAAGGGCCAGGAGGTGACAAAACCACTCTCTACAGGGATAGCTCCAAAAAGATAGGGATCTATGGCCGAATTGTGGTTCGCAACAAAAATTGAGGCCGGTGGTAAGCTCTTTGTCCGGTAAATAACCTCAACGGGTGCCCAGAAGGGTATTTTGCAGACCAAGATCCAACCGTAAAGACAGATTCCCCGGCGCAGAGCAGAGCCGATGCTTACAGAATTAACTGTTACGCAGAGCAGGATAGTAAGGGGGGATATGATGACTGCAATGGCTGTGACCACGGTGAAGGCCATAAAAAAATAGCAGTTCCACAATATTTTTTGCAAAAGGATCATGCAGCTGTCTGGCCCGCCTTTTTCTTAACAATAAATTCTGCCAAATCCTTCAGGGTCCAGATGGAGCGGATCTCTTTTTCATCAGCAAGTTTCAGGCCAAATGTTTTTTCTAAAACGATAACCATATCAACGGCATCAAGACTATCAAGCCCAAGCTCCTCATAGAGGGATGCCTCCGGAGTCATCTCTTCCCGGTTGAGTTCAAACTCTTCTGCAAGTACATCAACGACTGTTTGAAAAACTTCTTTATCTGTCATGGGTATATGTCATTTCTTATTGCCAGCGAGGTATTTACACCTCCAAGGGCAAAATTGTTTTTTAATATAGTTTTCAAAAAAGCGGAACTCTTCTCTCTGATTAGCGAAATACCATTGCAACGGGGATCAGCCAGGGATAAATTTCGGGTAGGGATGATCTCCTGACGCTGCATCATTTCCAGTACAGCTATTATCTCCAGGGCTCCGGAGGCACCGAGGGTATGGCCTAAATGTCCCTTAAAAGAACTTACCGGGATCAGGGGGCCAAGGACGCTGGCGATGGCTCTAGCCTCGGCAATATCACCAAGCTCAGTTCCCGTTGCATGGGCGTTGACATAATCAATATCTGCGGCAATGATCCCTGCCTCCGACATTGCTCTGCTCATGGCCCTTTGCATGGAGTGGGTATCGGGGTTAGCAATATGGCCACTATCGGTGACATTACCAAAGCCTACTATCTCTCCATATATTTTCGCCCCCCGTGCCTGGGCTGAGGCCAACTCTTCTAACACTAAAACACCACTTCCTCCACCACAAACTACCCCATCCCGGTCTTTGGCAAAGGGGCGACAGGAAGATTCCGGCTCCTGATGCCGACGAGAGGCTGCGCCTAATAGATCAAAAACACCGGTCACCGATGGATGCGTCTCTTCGGCTCCGCCACAGAGCATTGCCTGCTGTCTTCCCGCTTTAATGAGGATATAACCCAAGCCTATGGCCTGAGAGGAGGAGGTGCAGGCACTCGCAGGGCCCCACTGTTCTCCCTTTATCCCCAGGGTAAGGCTGACGTTTGCCGCGCAGGAGTGACCCATGGACTTAAAAAATTCCCCTGACTTGATTCCCTGCAGTGAGCTGTTGACCAGATACTGTAAGTAAAAAGTTTCATAGGCCGCAGGGCTACCGGTGGTTGAGCCGATGGCAACACCTATATCACCCGAGGAGAGGCACTCTTTGTCTATGCCACTGTCGGCCACCGCTTCTTGGGAGGCGATGGTGGCAAACATGGCCATTTTTCCCATGGTACGACGTTGTATGCGGGGTAATATTTTCAGATCAAAATCTGGTACCGGAGCAGCCAGATGACTTCCAAGGCCTGCTACGTCCTGCCATTCCGGAATAGAGCGAATGGCGGAACATCCCTGCCAGAGATTTTCCAGTAGAGTAGGTACACCCAAACCAAAGGGAGAGACTGCGCCTCTGCCAGTTATAACGACCCGTTTATTCACAGTTGCACACTTCTCCAAAGATCTTCTAAACCAAGTATTTCTCCAGCACTTACCAGTCCTGCAACAGAGGCTCCAACAACTCCTGTCATAAGTGTGGATTGCCCACTTAGGTAAAACCCTGGTAAACGCGTACGTACATCGGGGTTAAACTGTCCTAAGCAGTGCATTGCGCCATAGGTACAGCCGGAGGGCGCAGAGAGTTCATCGCGAAAGGTAAGGGGGCTTGCAGTGGCAAGGGGATTCAGGGTTCCACATATATCCCCCCATTTTTCTTCTGCTCTATGAATCATTTTTTCGGCAATGGCTCTTTTCCACTCTGTATATTCAGGCCCCCTAGGTGGAGAATTCTTGCCTGCAAATTGCTCGATATCCTGCCAATAACCAGTACTCAGTAATATAACGTCATTGCCTTGACCATGCAATCCTTTCTGTGGAACTGCTGGGGCACCGCTTGTCATAAGCATCGTGCGCTGATGGGGGGCAAGTTGGCTCTGTTGAGGGAGGATGGCCCCTTCTTTCGGGAAAAGATAGTAGTTTAGTATGCCGTCGGCACAGTCTACCCTCTTTTCTGATTCTGCAAAAACGGCAAACATTGAAAGAGAGGGACGCAGGTTTTTTACCCTGGTTTTATAGGCTGGTCGGAAGCCCTGTGGGGGGAGGAGGTCAAGCGATTGGCTCGGGTGACCTGTATAAATTACCTGCTGACAGGTGATCTCTTCTCCCGAGGCAAGTTGAACCCCTGCGGTCATTCCATTGTTCACCAGAACTGAGGTGACCTCAGCATTGAGGGTGAGAGTTGCCCCATATTTGTCCAGGGCGTTTGCAAAGGAATCGACAACACTCTGTCCTCCTCCTGCTACCTTGTATGCACCCGAGTAATAACCATGGGCGACCAGGGAATGGACCTCAAGTGAGGCATCAGCTGTTGGCACCCCATAGAGAAATCCGGGTGCCTCAAGTACAGCTCGCAGGAGTCTGTCGTCGGTGATGCTCTTTAGAAAACTGGAAAGAGACTGGGCATTTTCCTTATATCCTCGCAGGAAGGGAAGGAGGGGGAGATGAGGCTTATAAAAGGGCACATCCTGGCAATTTTCTTGCACCGTTTTCAGGTATTTTCTGATGCCCTGTAGTTCTCTTGGAAACTCTCTCTCCAGTTCTTCGGCAAGTTTTTCATAGGAAAAATAACCCCGAATAACGCGTCCGCTTGCCCCGTCCTCAAAATGATCATAGCCTGCTGGATCAGAGGGGATAATGTCTAAGCTCTGCAAGACACCGCAGTGTTTCCAGAGGAAATTTAATACCTCTCCTTCTCCCAGGCATCCTGTGTAGTGGAATCCCACGTCAAAGGCGTGTCTCTTTCTGGTGAACTGCCGGATAGATCCGCCCGGATATCTGCTCTTTTCCAGAATTACTACCTTCTTGCCATGTTTTGCCAGCAGGGCACCGGCGGTTAGGCCACTTATGCCACTCCCTATAATAACAACGTCTGCCCTCACAGTTCCTCCCAGGATTCGTGTTTTTTATTTTTGCTGACAAAAGTCAAACCATCGGTAAAAAAATATATACGATGGATTAATTTATCACATAACTAACAGCAACTCATTGTTCAATGTAAAGAGATTTTTTCTTCTAATAGGCAACAATTGTGTCTCTTGCCAAGAAAATTCGTTTTGATGCCTTGATAATTCATCTGTTCTTATGCTAGAAAATCATAGGAGAGAAGCCGCGAAAAAAAAAATCAGTAATAGGTTGAAAATATGAGCATCAAACAAAAAAATGGTGAAGCTTCCACCATCATTTTGGTATCCATTGTCCAGTTTATCACTCCCTTTATGGCCTCCGGGGTGAGTGTTGCTCTGCCCACAATTGGTCGCCATTTTTCTGCAAGTGCCTTTCAACTCGGTCTTGCTGAGATGATCTATATTCTGGGCGTAAGCATATTTCTGCTGGCAGCGGGGCAGTTGGCCGATATATTTGGCAGAAAGAAGATTTTTCTCATGGGTATTTGTGGCTTTATTATCTCTACCTTTGCTATTACCGCCACCAGGTCAATGGGGCAGTTTCTCCTTGTCAGGTTTGTGCAGGGGCTCAGTGTTTCCTTTATTGCCACCACCACCTTTGCCATCCTCTCCTCCGTCGTTCCGCGGGAGCGTCGGGGAAAAAGTATGGGCATTGTTCTTGCCTTTGTCTATGCAGGACTTTCAGCAGGCCCAGCTCTGGGTGGATTCATTGTCTTCCAATTTAACTGGCACTGGCTCTTTGTCTTTGCCGGCCTACTTGCCAGCTTGGCCCTTCTTCTCTGTTTAAAAACTCTCAAAGGTGAGTGGTGGGGTAGCCCCGAGCAGAAATTTGATTATCGTGGCTGTGCTGTCTATATGCTTTCTCTCTCCTTTCTGGTAGTGGGTGTTGCCGGTCACACTATGGTGGGCGGCTATGCCGCTGCCCTAGTTGTAGCCGGTATTGTTGGTCTTTCTTTCTTTTTCTGGTTGGAGACCAGGGTGAAATCACCGATGCTTGACGTTCGTATGATTTTTGCTAATCGCGTACTCTTTTTTACGGTGCTGGCTGCCCTGATCAACTATGGAGCAAGTTTTGCTATTATCTTTTTTTTCAGTCTCTATTTACAGAGCGTAAAGGGACTCTTGCCACAGGTGGCAGGCTCTGTTCTCATCCTGCAAACCCTTGTTCAATGTATTCTCTCTCCTCTCTCAGGAAAACTTGCCGATAAAATTTATCCGGGAAAAATAGCCACCCTTGGTATGTTTGTTGGCACCATCGGTCTTGGTATGGCAAGCCTGATCGAACAGGAGAGTTCCGTTGCCATGGTTGCCTTAGTCTTTGTGGTAGTGGGTGTGGGCTTTGGCCTCTTTGCCTCACCCAATATGACTATTATTATGAACTCGGTACCACAAGAGGCATATGGGCAGGCCTCAAGTCTCACAGCTACGGTACGAACTCTGGGGATGCTCACTAGCATGGCCATAGCGTCTCTCTTGGTCTCCCATTTCATGGGCGATACTCCCATCAACAAGGAGAGCATTCCTCTCTTTATGAAGAGTTTGCAGGGGGCGATGCTGACCTTTACCCTTATGAGTCTGGTGGGTGTCTTTCTCTCCCTGGGGCGAGCCAAGGCGCCAACCAATGAGCCGTAGCGCCTTGGTCATCATCGTTTCATTTCTCAGGGTACTGTAATTTTTTTTCTCTGCCCCTCCCTCTTCTACTGAGAAAGGGCCTCTTCTTGCCACTTTCGATCAACGTTTATTGACTTTTTTTGAAAAAAAAGTACTGTTGCCCAATCAACAGTTGTCGTGTCAACAATCAATATGGGGTTTCCATGGCTTTTCGAAAAAAGAGTTTAGGCGCATGCATTGCGAAAATATTTCGTCTCCAACGTTTAGCGGCCGAGCCCCGTGCCCATGCGCTCGGCATCAGGGAGAGTCAGATCCCATTTCTGGCCTTTATTCTTGAAAGCCCGGGGATAAATCAGGATGAGCTTTCCAGACAATATTTTATTGATAAGGGTGCTACCGCCCGACAAACGGCAAAGCTTGAAGAGCAGGGGCTGATCGAAAGGGTAGTTGATCCGGATAACCGGAGAAAAAAACGGCTCTATCCAACCAGCAAGGCTCTTACTCTTGGTCCCGATTTTTACGGAATGCTTGATGGCCTCAATGATACCTTCCTGGCGGGGTTTTCAGAAGCAGAGAAGGAACAGCTCCTCCTCCTCCTTGATAAGGTGTCTGTCAATATGTTAAAGCCATCCATAAATGAGTAATAGGTTATAGAAATGAGTTCTAGAGAAGAAAATGAATTTTCCACCGTCCTTCTGGTGTGTATTGTCCAGTTTATCACTCCCTTTATGGCTTCCGGGGTAGGCGTCGCCCTGCCTACAATTGGTCGGTACTTTTCCGCAAGTGCCTTTCAGCTTGGCCTGGCGGAAATGGTCTATATCCTTGGCTTAAGCACATTCCTCCTGGCAGCCGGGCAGATCTCAGATATACTTGGTCGGAAAAAGATATTTCTCACGGGGATCTGTGGCTTTATTCTCTGTACCTTCGCCCTTACTGCCACCCGGTCCATGGAGCAGTTTCTGGTCATCAGATTCTTTCAGGGAGTCAGTGTTTCACTTATTACCACCACTACCTTTGCCATTCTTACCTCCGTCGTTCCCGCGGAGCGGCGCGGAAGAAGTATGGGGATTATTATCTCCTCCATCTACGCGGGGCTGTCAGCAGGGCCAGCCCTGGGGGGCGTTATTGTCTCTCACTTTAACTGGCAGTGGCTCTTCGTCTTTACCGGTCTGCTTGCCAGCCTGGCCCTTTTTCTCTGCTTGAAATCGCTCAAGGGTGAATGGTGGGGCAGTCCCAATCAAAGATTCGACTATCGCGGCAGCACTGTCTATATGATCTCTCTTGCCTCTCTGATCATTGGGGTAGTGGGGCAGGAAATGGTGGGGGGATATGCTCTGTACTTGGGCACAGCCGGTATTGCCGGTCTCTGCTTTTTCGGTTGGCTGGAGACGCGGGTAAAGTCACCGATGCTCAACGTTCGCATGATTCTTGGCAATCGGGTGCTCTTTTTTACGGTGCTTACCACCCTGATCAACTATGGGGCAAGCTTTGGTATTATCTTCTTCTTTAGTCTGTATCTCCAGAGTGTTAAAGGTCTTTCTCCCCAGGTGGCGGGCTCCCTTCTCATTTTGCAAACCCTTGTTCAGTGTATCCTTGCCCCTCTTTCAGGAAAACTTGCCGATAAAATTTTTCCGGGGAAAATAGCCACTCTGGGGATGATCGTCGTAACCATAGGTCTTGGTCTGGCAACCCTCATAGATAGGGAGAGCTCCATTGCTATGGTTGCCGTGATATTTGCTATCATGGGGGTAGGTTTTGGCCTCTTTTCCTCGCCCAATATGACTGTTATCATGAACTCGGTGCCACGGGAGGCATATGGGCAGGCCTCAAGTCTGACAGCTACGGTGCGTACCTTGGGGATGCTCAGTAGCATGGCAATCTCATCCCTGTTGCTAGCTCATTTTATGGGTCATACGCCCATCACCGAGGAGAATATTCCCCTCTTTATGAAGAGTCTGCAAAACGGCATGCTGATCTTTACTGGTATGGGAGTGCTGGGTATCTTTTTATCACTGGGGCGGGCTAAACCTCTGGCTAATAGGGAGTAGGTTATGGAGCTTGTATGTTATTGCTTTAAATATAGTGAAGAGGATGTCAGGGCTGATATAGCTCGACATGGTCGTTCAACTCTGCTGGAAAAAATCAAAGAGGCCAAGGGGCAGGGGGACTGTAACTGCGCTGAAAAAAATCCTCTGGGTAGATGATGTCTTGGCGATGTTCACCGTGTTGTGAACAAGATTATGGCAGAGGGGAGAGGTTAGACCCAATTATTGATAGAGTGTGGAGAGGGATCGAATCACCGGGCTACCCGCCCCCGGATGCTGGCAGAGGCACTATCCCTCAGCATAGTAAGAGGGGGTCTAAGAGCCTCTGGGCGATGTAGAGCAAATTTTGCCAGCAAAGTTCTGGAGGGACATGGCAACAATGGCCTGCTATAGAGGTTCGTCAGCCGGTGTCTCTTAGCTGTCTTCGGTGGTGCTCAACAGTCAACCGTAGGCCGGCAGAGCCTGCTAATACTCATCAATATGATGCCATTCTGCATTTTCAAGCCAGTTGCCGGGGTCTGATCTTGAGACGAAGTCGACTATGTTCTGCATGATGTGTAAATGTTTTTCTTCTTCTGCTGCCAGTTGCTCAAAGATCAATTTTATCTTACCATCCTTGGTCTCTTTTGCCCTTTCTAAATAAAAGGTCTTACTCTTCTCCTCAATATCTCGGGCATGTCGATATGCATCTATTGTTATTGCCGTTTCTGCTTGGGTAGCTTCTTTTTGCTCCCTCATTTCAATAAAGATATTTCTTACATTTTTCAGCACCTTTCTGTTTTTTACCTGCGGCACGGCACTCTGCTGACGCAGTTGGTCGATATATTTGTAGTGCTCAACTTCCTCACCGGCCAGTAATGTAAAGATCTTTTGCAGGCCTGGTGAGCTGCTTCTCTTTACCAAGTCAAGATAATGCTCTTCCCCATCTTTTTCCATCTGCATGGCAAATTCATAGACATCCATTATCAATCTCCAAACTTGAGTTTCATCATGCGCTATCAATTAGGTGCTTGACGTTTTGTCGAGGGGGCCCGGCAAAACGTCAAGGCGCCACATTTTATGGGCCTGTTACTCTTTGCTAATACACTCTACGGGGCAGGAGGCGATTGCCTCATCTAGGCAATCACTTTCCTCGTTGGCACCGTCGATAACATAGGCCTTAGTCTCATCTTCATTGAAGGCGAATACTTCAGGGCAGGTTTCTACGCATGCTTCACAGCCGATACACTCATCTTCGTCAATTGTTACCTTTGCGGACATGATACTCTCCTTGTTTTGATTTTCCCTGTTCTCTCAAATCAGATTGACCAAGATTTGGTGAAATCGGTACCCTTGCACCTGGCATGGTTCTTCTTTGAGTTTTAGCTCTTGGCTTATTAAGGGCTAGTTGTTGTTTTCTAGCTAAAATATTTCACTCATCTATAACATTATCATCCTCAACTTCAATAAAATAGGATTATTTTTACAAGTTACAATTTGCTAGGAAAACAGGCAGTTGGATAAGCTGTTTTTGGCTGGGGAGAGGGTGGCCTTTTTGCTGAGCCGCTCCCGTGTCAGTTCGACCTGAGGGCAGGGTGGAATAGCTTCCTGTGAAAATAAAATGTCAGTCGATTGAGGTTATTATCCCTAAGGCGATGTCAGCGCTTAGATTTAATTTCAAATTGCCCAGAGCGAAAGATATAATGTCGGTGAGGCTATCTTCTCGATTTATGGGGAAGATGCTGCCCTTGTGCTCTGGATGCGGAACTTTTTACGAGGGTGAATGACTATATTTCCGCGGAGTAGGAGGAACATTATGTCGCTTGTGAAATGGAATCCTTGGCGAGAGATTGAAGATGTTTTTGACCGCAATATTAAGAGAGTGCCGTCCAGGCTAAGTGATCTGGGATTTGCTACAAGCGAAGACTGGACTCCCAAGGTGGACATCAGTGAGACCGATAAAGAGTTTATTATCAAGGCAGAGCTTCCTGAGGTAAAACGGGAAGATGTTAAGGTGACGGTAGATAAGGGTGTTCTTACAATTTGTGGAGAGAGAAAGCAGGAAAGAGAAGAAGAGGGCAAGACGTTCCATCGAGTTGAGAGATATTACGGTAGTTTTACCCGGAGCTTCACCCTGCCTGAAAATGTCGATGAGTCTAAGGTTGATGCCAGCTATAAGGACGGGATGCTCAATTTGAAAATTGAAAAAACTGAAGAGGCAAAACCGACAAGTATTGAGGTGGAGATTAAGTAGCTTCTCTTTTCTTTTCAGCTTTGGCTTCAAACCATGGGGCGGGGCAGAGCAGCCCCTCCTCGTGGGGCCGAGGCTTGACTATCATTTGTCAACAGTATCTTGCAATGATAAACCCACCACTGCCACTCTCATTACGGGGCGAGATTTATTGCTTCAATTCACCGTAATTCTAAGCGCATATCGTTTATTCTGCTCTCTTTGTTTTGGAATAGTCGCTGGGGCTGTTGCCAAAATAGCGTTTAAATTCTCGACTGAACTGGGTGCTACTCTCATAGCCCACCTCAGCTGCCGCTTCACTGACTCGCATTCTCTGCCCGATGAGGAGGGAGTGCGCTCTGCTTAAGCGGATTTTTTTGATATATTGGATGGGGGTTGAGGCGGTTATCTCCTTAAAAACACGGTGGAAGACAGAGGGACTCATGTTGACTAGCTGGGAGAGTTGTTCTACGGCAATGCCCTGCTGATAGTGTGTATCTATGAACTTTAAGGCCCTGTCGATTTGGGAGAGCCTGCTATTGTTGCTGGCAAGGGCATAGAGAGAGGCGGCGCCCTCGGCACAGATAAGACGAAACATTAACTCCTGGATAAGTGCTTCGCCAAGGATGTGGCTTTCCAGTGGTGTTTGCAGTGCTTGCAGTAATCTTCTTAGGGTCTCGTTTATAGTAGAACTTCTCCTGCCAAGAAAAAGGCCCTGTTGCTCTTTAGCATAGGAGGGAGGGGGGCGCTGGTCGCCGAGCTGAATGATGATGTGGTTGAGCTGTTGGACATCAATGTCTACCATCATCAGGAGCACTGGCTTTTGTGTCGTCGCGCAGGTCTCGCACTCTGCAGGGATGGGCACCGTTAGTACCAGGTAATTTTCGGGATTGTACTCATATATTTTGTCATCGAGGTATACCCTCTTTGAGCCCTGACCGACAAAGAGAACTCCTTGTTTGTAGCAGAGCGGGCCCCGGGGTGAATAGGCACTTGCCTTAAATATTTTAATTCTGGAGAGGGAGGTTTCGTTGAGCCCCTCCTCCGTCGCCAGATTGTTCATCAGTTCGCCTATGGTTTGCATGCTATCCCCTTTTATAAGATGTGATTCTTTCACCATAACAGGTCGGCCCGGTAATGCGATTATTTATAGGGGCAGTAGGATTAGGCATGAAAATGATGGCTTTGTGTCTTCTCTTTTTTTCAAATTTATTTAAATATTAGCTGATGTAACAAAACATGTAGATTGCGGCTAAGCAGCTCTCTATTTATGGGAACCATGAAAAATAGTCTTTTCTTCAAATTGCTGCGTTATTCGAAAAATTCTATCCTCGAAATATTGCCTATATGTCTGTGGTAAAATTTTACGAATGCCTTGATCTTTATTGAAAAATCCTAATTTTTCAAGCCACCCTTATAACAAAAAAAGGATATCACTATGTTGAATTTTAGTTTTTATAACCCGACAAATATTGTTTTTGGTGAAGGACAGCTTCAGGAGCTTGATAATCTTGTCCCTAAGGATGCCAGGGTGCTCATTACCTACGGTGGCGGTAGCGCTCAGCGCACAGGTGCTCTCGACAGGGTTAAGGCTGAGCTGGGCAAATCGGAGCGAAGCCTCTTTGAATTTGCTGGCATCCCTGCAAATCCTGCCCTGACCGTACTTCTTCAGGCAATTGAGTATGTGCGTGAAAACAGGATTGATTTTCTTCTTGCCGTGGGTGGCGGTTCGGTGATGGATGGAACAAAGTTCATTGCCCTTGCCTCCTATGCCAAAGAGTTTCAAGGGAGAGAGCGGGAGCTGATGAACTTCGGTTTTAATCCGGTACCCGTTGCCAGTGCCATTCCCTTTGGTACAGTGGTGACTCTGCCTGCCACCGGTTCTGAGATGAACAACGGGGCGGTAATCAGTGACGGCGAAGACAAACTTCCGGTCTTTAGTCCTTATACCTTTCCCAGGTTTTCTATTTTAGATCCAACCCTTACCTATACCCTGCCTGCAACTCAGGTGGCAAACGGTATTGTGGACACCTTTATTCATACCGTGGAACAGTATATTACCTATCCCGCCGAAGGACGATTTCAAGACCGTACTGCTGAGGGTATTCTCCAGACCCTGGTAGAGGTTGGAAAAAAAACCATCGATGATCCCAGTGATTATGATGCCAGGGCAAACCTGGTCTGGTGTTCCACTATGGCCCTCAATGGTCTCATTGGTGCCGGTGTTCCTCAGGACTGGAACACCCATATGATAGGTCATGAGATCACTGCCCTTACCGGTATTGATCATGCCAAGACCCTGGCCACTATTCAGCCTGCCATTTGGCGGGTGCGCCGGCAAGAAAAGCGGGAGAAGCTACTCCAGTACGCTGAGCGCGTTTGGTCTATCACCGAAGGTGGAGAGGAGGAGCGCATTGATCAGGCCATAGCCAGGACCGAAGAATTTTTTCAAAGCCTGGGCATCCCCACCAGACTCTCGGCCTATGATCTCGGCGAAGATTTTATCGGTAGGGTACTGACCTCTCTTGAGAGACATGGGATGACGGCACTTTCGGAACGGGGCGACGTAACCCTTGAGGTTTCAAAGAGGATACTGCAAGCGGCCCTGTAGCAGAGCCTCTTAATGTCTTAGGTAAGGGGGACAGGCATAGGCCTGTCCCCCATTTTTTAGCCCTACGCTTTTTGAATTGGGGCTGGTTTTTTGACATGCCCCAGAACAGACATGGCCGTTGCCACCACCGATGACATCTCTCCCATATTAGAGGGGATGATCATGGTATTATTCTTCTTGGCCAGTTTGCCAAATTCAACAACGTATTTTTCTGCCACGCGTAGATTTGCCGCTGTCTCCCCGCCTTCCAAGCTTAGGGCATTGGCAACTTTTTTTAGTCCTTCAGCTGTGGCCTGTGCGACCACTTCAATCTCTTTTGCCTGGCCCTCTGCCTCATTTATACGTTTTTGCTTTTCACCCTCGGAGACGGCAATGGCCTCTCTTTTCAGACCTTCGGCGCGGTTTATTCGGGCCTGTCTATCGCCTTCTGAGAGGGCAATGGTGGCTCGTTTTTCCCGTACTGCCCGCATCTGTTTCTCCATTGCCTCCATTACACTATGGGGTGGGGTGATATCTTTTATCTCGTAGCGCAGAACCTTGACACCCCAGTTTTGTGAGGCCTCATCTATGGCGGCAACGACCTGCTGGTTGAGGGTGTCACGCTCTTCAAAGGTTTTATCCAGTTCAATTCTGCCGATGACTGACCTCAGAGAGGTTTGGGCAAGTTGGCTTGCCGCATATTTATAGTCCTCAACACCATAGGCAGAGAGTTTGCTATCTATGACCTGAATATAGAGGATGCCATCAACGGCTATGGTGATGTTGTCGTTGGTAATACAGTCCTGAGAGGGGATGTTCATCACCTCTTCTTTCAGGGAGCGCTTGTAGGCAACCTTGTCCAGGAAGGGGATGAGGATGTGGAAACCGGCACTAAGTGATTGGCGATATTTGCCAAGACGCTCAACAACAAACTCTGAGCGCTGTGGAACTACAGTGGCTGTCTTCAATAGTAATATTATTGCTATGGCAGCAAGCACAGCAACGACAATGATGGATTCATTCATATCCTACTCCTTATAATTTTTTGACTCTGAAGGTAAGTCCGTCTTCTGATTCCTGGCTTGTAACTAAAACAGATTGTCCCTCTTCGATGCTTTCATCGGCAACAGCTCTCCAGAAACTCCCCATTACCTTGATTTCGCCAGGCGTATTTGCTGATATTTCCTTGGTTACCAGTGCCGTCTTGCCAATTTTTGAGTTAATATATGGGTCTTCGTGATCATCACGAGTGCTCCCTTTGAAGGTTTTTAGACAATACCTGCGCAGGGAAAAGAGAAAAAGCAGGGAGGAGATGATGAAGATTAATATCTGGGTGGGTAAGCCGATGTCTGTTAACCAGGCTGTTAAACCGGCAATCCAGCATCCAGCTGTGAAAAAAATCAGAATGAAGCCTGGCAGGAGCAACTCCACGATTAAAAAGAGAACACCCACAAGAAACCATATTAGCGAATAGGAAAGAGTCATGTTTTTAACCAATTTACCTGTTGAGATGAGAGGTGGCTACCGATTGCTCCATACTATATAGAGACGATCTGTACTCTCTTAGTTTATCTGTTGCCCTGCCGTGGTTCAATTCTTTTCTAGGGAGGACAACTATAAAGTTGTATCGAGGCAAAGACTAAGAGGCTTTTTTTATGTTCGTCCTCAGGGTGGAGGTTCTTCTCTTGATAAGGAGTGCAAGCTCATCCTCAGGAAAGAGAGCAGGTAGTTAGCTGTAGGAGGTGGGTTGTGTATCGTTCTCTTGTTTATTGGGAGAACAGCTCTGTAGAGTCCTGTCGCTATAGGGGAAAACTATTTCTTTCTTTTCAAGATAATCCTATGTTATAACAGATTGTTGGCGTGGGGCGAGACTCTGCTTTTGTGAGTGTTGCAGTTACAGGTAAGTGCTTCTGCGTCTTATGAAGGAGGAAGGACATTGATATATGATATTAATGTCTTTTGCGAATATTTATGTCGTCGATGTGACGTGTCTTTTTATTGGGAGGGTGCAGGTGATAGAATTACCAACAGTTGTTATTCGTGGTGCAGGAGATCTGGCAACGGGTGTTGCTCTACGGCTTTATCGTGCTGGCTTTAAGCGTATTCTGATGCTTGAGCAGGAAAAGCCTCTTGCCGTAAGGCGAACGGTCTCTTTTTCTGAGATTGTTTATGCGAAGGGGCATAGGGTTGAGGAGGTTGGTGCCATTCTTGCTACCTCTCAGGCGGATGTGCTCTCTGCCTGGAAGGGCGGGGATATTCCTGTTCTTGTGGATCCGGAACTCTCCTGTCTTGCTGAGATGGATGTAGATATTCTTGTTGATGCTATTTTGGCAAAGAAAAATTTAGGCACCAGACGGGATCATGCCCCATTGGTGATTGGATTAGGGCCGGGATTTTCTGCAGGAGATGATGTAGATCGGGTGGTCGAAACTAAGCGGGGACATTTTCTTGGTAGGCTTATTACCGACGGCCCCGCTACTGCAAATAGCGGTAAGCCAGGCGCTGTTATGGGCTATACGACAGAACGTGTTATTTGGGCTGAGCAGGCAGGATTTTATACCAGTCCTCTGCAGATAGGGGCCTTGGTAGAGGCGGGTGACGTTATTGGTTCTGTCGATGGTGTTCCGTTTTGTACTGAAATTTCAGGGGTTTTACGTGGCCTTCTTCCAACTGACATTCAGGTGGGAAAGCGGTGTAAGCTTGCCGATATTGACCCTCGTGGCCTGGTGAATTATTGCGATTCTGTTTCCGAAAAGGCCCTTGCCATTGGCGGCGGGGTGTTGGAAGCTGTGTGTAGCTATACTCTTAATAGGATGTTGTCCTAAGGGATACTTGAAAAATATTCTTCTCTTTGTTGGCAGATTCCCCCGGGCCTTAGCTTTTGTTGTAGGCTGGCGGTTGCAGTATTCTCCTTTCTTGGCTAGAACCTGGGGAAATGAACAAAAAGAAGGATAAGGATGCTTTTATTGTTGACAGCGATAAAACATTCATGTATAGTGACGTTCACGTAACGCGGGGTGGAGCAGTTTGGTAGCTCGTCGGGCTCATAACCCGAAGGTCGTTGGTTCAAATCCAGCCCCCGCTACCAATTTCAAAAAAGGGCTTACAGGCTTTTTGGCTGTAAGCCCTTTTTTTTGAGTTTTTGTTTCTACTTCGTCTCTCTTGGATAAGATCCAGATGAAACTCTTTGAGTTTTAAGAGCGGCCTGTGGAATCAGGAAACAGACAGCAGGGAAGTTTTTTCTCTGATCTGTTACACAACCTATAGATGCACAGAGTGTGCTTATATAGGAAATTAAATAGTGGTGAGTGATAAAAGCTTACCCTGTTTCAGTACTTTAGGTAAAAGAAAAATTGTCAGATTTTATATATGTTGCATGTATTCAGCATGACAAGTACTACCTCAGGTTTGGGACATTAAACTTTGTTTAGGAGATTGTCATGGCTGAAGGAATTGTAAAGTGGTTTAACGATGCGAAGGGTTTTGGTTTTATCGAGCAAGAGGGTGGAGATGACCTTTTCGTACATCACACCAGCATTAATGCTTCCGGTTTCAAAACTCTCGAAGAAGGTGCACGCGTATCTTTCGAGATCGAAGACGGCGCTAAAGGACCAGCGGCAGCAAACGTTACCGCCCTTTAAGTTGTAAATACATAAGGTTAGAATAATCTCTTTGAGGTTTTTTTGACCAAGGTATTAAGAAGCCCCTTAGGATTAATTTCCTAAGGGGCTTTTTTTTTATAAAAAATGAGAAAGCTGACGTTAAATTGTATTTTTTAGCTTGATTCCTCTTGCATAAAGACATTCTAGTATTATTTTATTGGGAATGATTATTAAATATTTATAGAGGCTAGTATGGAAAATAGACAGGTAGATGCGGATCAGGCGCAGCAGTGGGTTCATTCTGGTGAGGCTGTACTGATAGATATAAGAACTATGCCGGAGGTTATGGCCCTTGAAATTGCCCATTCCCTCTATATGCCTTTGAGTTTGGTATCGGCTAAGAGAATTGAGCAACTACAGCTGACAGAGGATAAAAAGATAGTCTTTTTCTGTCGATCAGGAAATCGCTCAGCTAGCCTACTTGAGGCTCAGCCGAATTTACATGGTGGGAATATCTGGAGCTTGCAGGGTGGCTTGCTCTCTTGGCAGAGGCGGGGACTTCCGGTTGCCACAAAGGGGCAACAGGCCATTTCTCTTGAACGGCAGACCCATATTACTGTTGGATCTTTGATTCTATTGACGGCCTTTTTGGGGGCCACTATAAATCCCTCATTTTTTGGAGCAACGGCGTTTTTTGGTGCCGGTCTTCTCTTTGCAGGATTGAGTGGTACCTGTATGATGGCGAAGATGCTTATGAAACTTCCCTGGAACAGAGCTGCTTAATCTAGGGATCGTTTTTGTCTCTTTAACCTGTTATCATTGCTCTTGGTAGGACGTTTCCTTGAGCTCATGAGTGAATAGAGAGGTAGAGAATCAATGACATATAAGGCAGCAATACCCGCCTATGGACGGGTTGAAGAGAGATTAAATGTTCTCTCCCACGGTCTTGGTGCTTTGGGGGCGGTGGTGGGGTTCTGTTATTTGCTTCATCAGGCCTTTATTATGAGCAGTTGGCCCTATTGGCTCAGCGCTACGGTCTTTGGTGGTGGCATGGTCTTGATGCTTACCAGCTCTACACTGTATCATTTGGCGAAAAAACCTGTTCTACGCAAGTGGTTACGACGTTGTGACCATGGCATGATCTTTATATTTATTGCAGCGACCTATACACCTTTTACCCTTCTGGCTTTGCAGGGTGATCAATCTATCTTTTGGACTGCTATTATTTGGTCTATTGCCCTGCTTGGTATCATTGTTGCCTTTATTCCCTTTAAGCATAAGGTTTGGGTGGAGATTCCTCTCTGTTTGGGCTTGGGGTGGCTTGCCATATTTCTCTATGGCTCTTTTTCTGGGGAATTAGGTCTTGGCGGGCATTGGTTGTTCGCGGGGGGAGTTGTTTATAGCGTGGGGGCCCTGCTATATTTGGTAAAAAAAATGCCCTTTAATCATGCTATCTGGCACTGTTTTGTCCTGGCTGGCTTGAGTTGTCACTATGTGGCGATCTCTGCTTATCTTATGACTTAGGTCGTTTTCCATTGATACAAAAAAGGCTGATATCCATTGTGGATATCAGCCTTTTTTTATTCATCTTTTTAGGAAAGACGATTATTTTGCAATGTGTTCGAGTCCTGGGGCAGGAAATTTATCACAGAGAGCTTGTACTTCCTGGGCAATTTCGGCAAGAACTGCGCTGTCTTCGAAATTATTGACAACTCTGTCCATCATGTTACCGAGTATTACCATCTCAGCCTTGGCAAAACCCCTTGAGGTGATTGCGCAGGTGCCGAGGCGGATACCGCTAGGATCAAAAGGTTTGCGCTTATCAAAGGGCACAGAGTTGCAGTTGAGAACAATGCCTGCAGCATCAAGGGCCTTTGCCGCCTGCTTGCCGGTAATGTTTTTGTTGGAAAGGTCAATGAGCATAAGGTGGTTTTCTGTGCCACCTGTTACCAGATTAAAACCTTTCTCAATAAGTACATCGGCAAGGCTTGCTGCATTTTCGACTACCTGAGCGGTATATTTTTTGAAGCTATCTGTGCTAGCCTCTTTCAGGGCAACGGCAATGGCTGCGGTGGTGCTGTCGTGTGGACCGCCCTGCATTCCCGGGAATACAGCCTTGTCGATTGCCTTGGCATATTCAGCCTTACACATGATCATTGCCCCACGTGGGCCGCGGAGGGATTTGTGGGTGGTGGTGGTAACTACATCGGCATATGGAAATGGAGAGGGATGAACGCCACCGGCAACAAGTCCTGCAAAGTGGGCCATATCAACCATCAGCAAAGCCCCAACCTCATCGGCGATTTCGCGGAACTTGGCGAAGTCGAGTATCCTTGGATATGCAGAGTGACCGGCAATCAAAATTTTTGGTTTGCATTCAAGGGCCTTGTTACGAATTTCTTCGTAATCCAGTATGCCCTCTTCGTTGAGTGCATAGGAGACGGCATTAAAATATTTACCAGAAATACTTACCTTGGAACCGTGGGTAAGGTGTCCACCGTGGGGAAGTGCCATTCCCAGGATGGTGTCGCCAGGTTTTAGGAAGGCGAGATAGACGGCCATATTAGCAGGAGATCCTGAGTATGGCTGTACGTTAACATGTTCTGCGCCAAAAACAGCCTTTGCCCGGTCAATGGCAATGCTCTCTATTTGGTCAATAAGCTGTTGCCCCTCATAGTAGCGCTTGCCGGGATATCCTTCTGAATATTTATTGGTAAGAATAGAACCTGTTGCCTCAAGCACAGCCGAGGATACATAGTTCTCTGAGGCAATGAGACGAATCTTATTGTGCTGACGTACCTCTTCTTGTTGGATTAAAGAAAAAATTTCTGGATCTTGCTGTTGTAAAGCTGTCATTGCATCTCCTCGTTCGGTCTTGTGCACCCAGAGTTTTAATTATTACTGTGGTACCGCACGTGCTAAAAAATGGTATATTCCTTGTTAGGAACAGGTTGATCTCTCCTGCTGCCTATGTGGCTGGAGAAAAAATGAGCATGGGCTTTGGCCTATAGGTGACATTTCAGGTGGCAATGTGTTGGTGAAAGCCAATCTGGCTATTTTAGCCTCCCATAGAAAACCAATATGGGCAGGACAATATACTAAAAAATTGCTGTTTGCACGGAGAAACTGTGAATTACAGATAAAAATAGGTGCTTTGATGATCAGTTTGTCAATTTCCAGTTAAAAAATTGCCCAAATGAGCAATTGTGCCGTTTTTTAATAAAAAATAAATATTAAGAAATATTGTGATAGAATTTAGAATGATAAGTAATCATGTAAATATAGCAACCTAAAAACAAATTAAGCTGAGCAGACTCTGGCCTTGGCTGATATTGCAACGGATAATGGTGAGGATGGTCTCTTTGCTGTTCTTGTACGAGGCATTTGCCTGAATGTGGGAGGATGTGGAGGAGGAGCGTTTCGTTCGGGGAGAAAGGAAATATCTCGTCTTTTTTTAGGTTAGTCTTCTTATATTGTTGCTTACAGGATCTTTGTTTGCTGGTAGGTCTTACTTGAAATCAAACCCATAGAGGGGTAAAAGAAGGTAGGTTATGAATTGTACCTACTTCTATAAAGGCTAATGACAAGATGAAATTGATGAACTTGACCTTATATAAAAATAAACCGCTACAGCTATGGGGACAGTGCTTTTTTCTGTTTTTTCTATTTGTTGTGGCCCTTCCTCAGCAGGTTTTTGCTGCTGAGAAATATAATATTGTCTATCTGCTCACCGATGATATTGATCTTGCCCTTGACTATAAGGATGATATTGAGCCTGTTCTGGGGACAACAATTAGTGATAAATTGAGGATTGTCAGTAAGGGCAAAAAATATGCTGTTATCTATAATGGCGGTGATTCGTCACAATCTGTAGCCAGTACTCTGGTGAAACATGTAGATTTGCTTGAGAAGGCAGGTTTTGATCAGCCCTATGCATCAATGGAGCAGGGCTTTTCCCGCCTCTATAATGTCAGTTATGGGATGGGGCCAAATATTGATGCTCTGAAAAGGACTTATAATAAGGTCTATGCAACCCTAGGTGAGGATGTTGGCCGTAATCTCTTTATCGAAAAAACAGCAAAGGGCAATTATACCCTGATCTATCGTAGGCGAGGTACGAAGAAGTCAACCAGTGTGGTGGCCAGGCGTCATGGCAGAATACTCCGCTTGAAGAAGATAAGGCCCTCTATTACGCAAGAAAATAATAATGAGGTTGTTTTTGGCGAGTCGAGTCTGCTGGATGAGGATGAAGAGAAGGTAGTTGTCGTTAAGGGCGAGCGCACTGTGATGGATGTTTTATCGGCACCACAGGTTGGCGATGAAATAGTGATTGTGCAGGAAAAAAATATTCTGCCGTTATCGCCGGCTTTGCCTGGCTTACCCTCCATTGTCTTTCCTGCCGAGAAAATTAAGTTGCAGGCGGTTAAGAAAGTATATATTGCCAAGGTGACGGGACGTGGCAAGAGGGTGCATAAAACGGTTTCCAGCACCCTACGGGTAAAAAGGTCATCTTCACGGAAAGTTGAAAAATCTATTGAAGCCTATATTGCCAAGCTTCGTCAGAAGGGAAAAATTTCCAGAGATGAAGCCACGGGCTGGATGGTTTTTGATCTTGCCACCGGTGAGTCAATTGTTGATATTAACGCTAATCGGAAATTTCAAACAGCAAGCATGATCAAACCATTTGTGGCCCTTGCCTTCTTCCATAAGGTGCAGGCTGGTCAACTGACCTATGGCCCAAGGAGCAGGCGTAATATGACGGCCATGATTCAGAGATCCAGTAATTCATCAACTAACTGGGTCATGCGTCAGGTTGGTGGGCCTCGGGCCTGCGAGGCTATTTTGACCAAGTACTATCCGCAAATTTTTAAGGGGATTGAGCTTAAGGAGTATATTCCAGCCGGAGGACGTACATATAAAAACCGTGCATACCCATCTGATTATGTTCGTTTTTTGCGAGAACTTTGGGACAGGAAGTTGCCTCACTCAAAAGAGATGAGGCGTCTTATGGCCCTGCCTGGTCGGGATCGGCTCTACTTTGGTACTCCCATTCCCCGTGGAACTTTGGTCTATAACAAGACAGGTTCAACAGCACATCTCTGTGGCGATATGGGTATTTTAGTGCCTAAAACCAGAAGTGGTTCTCGTTACCCATATGTTATTGTGGGTATTATTGAGAAAAAATCTCGATCGGCAAATTACGGTGCCTGGGTTGCCTCACGAAGTAAGGTGATTCGTCAGGTGTCAACTCTTGTCTATCGGGAGATGAAGAAAGAACATAGGTTGAGATAGGTGTTTTTCTTCGATTCTCTGCCTCTACTTGTCTCCTTCTAACTGGCGATAGTGGCGCTCTCGGTCGGCGGTATCCTGCTGATAGTAGGAGGAGAGTACCTGGTAGAGTCGTTGGTATTCATCTTGCATTTTCAGGGGACGATCAAAGAAGAGCTCTGTTGCCACGGCAAAAAACTCTGCTTCATTGAGGCTCCCATAGGAATCAAGCAGGGTAGACTGTCCCCGTTCAGTCTCTTGGCGCAGGCGTAAAAATTCTTCGGTAAAAGTCTTCACCCACTGCATATAGAGCTCTCTGCTATGCAGTTCCGGGGTACCATCTGCCCGGCCATCACGCATATCAAGAATATGGGCAAATTCATGATATACCACATTATGGCCTCTTTCCGGATGCCTTGCCCCGGAGAGAACGGCATCCCAGACCAGAACTACGGCCCCCTGTTGCCAGGCTAGGCCGAGAACCTGTTGCTGATCGGGGATAATCGATCCACCCATGGAAAAAACTGATTGTCTGGCAGGCGGAATGGTCACGGTAGTTGGATAGACTAGAACAGAGTCAATATTACTGTACTGAAATAAGGGGAGGCCAAGTACTAAAAGACTGGCCTGGGCTGCGATGATCACTCTTATGGTATCATTGAGTTCAAGTCCGCCACAGCCCTCAAAGTTTTTCTCTGCTATAAATACTTGAGAGAGATCTTCCACTGTCTTTTTTTCATCTTCGCTAAGATATTTATAGTGAACCAAATTCTCCTGTAAAATATCTCGCCAGTGGCAGGGAAAGGGCTCCTGCAAAATTTTTCCTCGCCGACGTTCTTTCAACCAGTTCAGCATAGCCATTTCCCCCTTAAAATATTTCAGATGTGAGCGTTTTTAGACAAGGGCAATAAGGTCAATTTCAACCCGGGCATTCTTGGGCAGGTGGGCAACCTCAACACAGGCTCTGGCAGGTGCCTCTTCGCCAAAAAACTCTGCGTAAACTGCATTGATCTTGGCGAAATCAGTGAGGTTTGCAACAAAGACAGTGGCTTTTACCACTAACTCAAAGTTGCTTCCCGCAGCCGAGAGTATTGCCCCGAGGTTGGTCATTACCTGGCGTGTTTCTGTCTGGACATCACCTGCTACAATCTCTCCCGTTACCGGATCAAGGCCCAGCTGCCCCGAAACAAAAACCATGGAATCGGTTTTCACTGCCTGCGAATATGGACCGAGGGCATTGGGTGCATCTTTAGTACTGATAACTTTACGTTGTTGAACAGCCATCTCATTCTCCTCTGATAGATTAATAAAAAATTATTATACACAAAGCAGAGGGGAAATTCCTCCTTTCTCTCTGTTCTCGGGTAGCCCTGTTTGTCAGGTTGCTCTGCGCCATTTTTTTCAAGGAAAAGAGGATTATTTTATCCTGTAGTGAAGAGGTGTTTTTTTACAGGCAGGAATGAGATGCTAGCTGCTTTTTTTTATGGCACCTAGGCAGAAAAAAGTGATTGCAGGGCAATGTTGCCCTGCAGGTGCCGAAAGGTTAAGATGGGCCGATATCTCTCTTAATCGATATCTCAGGGCAAATGCTACCCTCGTCTGAGGCGGGATTATAGATTTTGCCTTAAATCCTTTTTATGTCAGTTGGGAGCTCTTCTGACTGCTTTTCCGGAATAATGAAAATACTTTTTCTTTGCACAGGAAACTCCTGTAGAAGCCAGATGGCCGAGGGCTGGACCCGTTATCTTCATCCTGAAATATTCACCGTCTATTCGGCAGGAGTTGAAATTCATGGCATGAACCCCCACGCCGTTCAGGTAATGGGGGAGGCAGGTATTGATATCAGTGGTCAGAGGTCTCAGCACCTCGATGATTTTTCTGCTCTGGAAATTGATTATGTCATCACCGTCTGTAGTAACGCTCAGGAGAGTTGCCCTATCTTTCCCCGAGCTACCAAGACCCTGCATGTGGGCTTTGATGATCCTCCCGCCATGGCTCGTGAACTGGCAGCAGCCGGTGCCGGTGCGGAGGTACAGCTGGACTGTTACCGCCGGGTCCGGGATCAGATAGGCGAGTTTGTCCGCACCCTGCCAGAGAGGCTCTCCGCATAGAAAGCTCGTCGGACAGTTCCAACCAGCTCCACTCTATCTGTGAATTTTCACCGCTGTCCGCATTAACCGAATCTGCCGGTAATGTAATCCTCTGTCAGTTGATGACCTGGATTGGTAAAGATCTTCTCCGTTGCTCCTACCTCCACCAGAGAACCCATATGAAAGTATGCAGTTCTTTGTGAGACCCGGGAGGCCTGTTGCATGGCATGGGTCACAATAACAATAGAGTACTGAGTGCTTAGCTCGGCAATCAGCTCCTCTACTTTGGCTGTGGCGATGGGATCCAGAGCTGAACAGGGCTCATCCATTAGGATAACTTCGGGGCTGACAGCAATGGCCCGGGCAATACAGAGGCGTTGTTGCTGGCCACCCGACAGACTTGTACCCGATTCATGAAGTCGATCCTTCACCTCATCCCAAAGGCCTGCCTTAATTAGAGAACTCTCCACTATTTCAGAGAGGTCAGCCTTGCCGGTGGCAAGGCCATGAATCCGGGGTCCGTAGGAAACATTGTCAAAGATAGATTTTGGGAAGGGATTGGGCTTTTGAAAGACCATGCCCACCTGGGCCCGCAGAGGAACCACATCCACTGTGGGAGCATAAATATTCACCCCATCAAGAGTGATATCGCCGCTCACCCGACAACTGGCAAGGCTGTCGTTCATTCGGTTTAAGCAGCGAAGAAAGGTAGATTTGCCGCAGCCTGAGGGGCCAATCATGGCCAGCACCTCGTTGCGACCAACGTCTATGGAAATGTTTTTGATAGCACATTTTTCGCCATAATGAACGTCGACCTTACGACATGTCATCCGGGCATTTTCAACAAAGGGGACGCCCACGGTCTGCTGGGAGGTTTCGGAGAGTTCTCCGTTTGTATCTAATCTGAGTTGCATTGTTATCGCTCTCAATTGGTTCGGCAGGGCTGTAATCAGCCCTGCTGGCAAAATATTTATTTTTTCAGGGTTTTCAGTTCTTTCACAGCTTGGGCATACTCTGCCCTCTCAGCCTCGGGCATGGGAATCATGCCCTTATCGGCCAGATAACCCTCATCGCCCCATGCCTTTTCACTGGTAAACTCAGCAAGAAAGCCCTTCATGCCCGGAATAACATCCACATGGGCCTTTTTTACATAGAAAAAGAGTGGCCGAGAGACGGGGTAGCTCCCGTCGGCAATGGCCTCGAAGGTCGGTTCCATCCCTTCGATGAAAGACCCCTGAACCAGATCGGCATTTTGCTCAAGGAAGGAAAATCCGAAAATACCAACGGCCGCCGGATTTGCCTGGAGTTTCTGGACAATGAGATTGTCATTTTCACCTGCCTCAATATAGGCACCATCTTCACGGATGGTGTGGCAGATCTTTTTGTAGGCCTTTTTGTCTGCCTTCTTCAGGGCTTTGATGGAGTCAAACTGCTTGGCGCCACTCTCCATGGCCAGCTCTACAAAGGCATCGCGGGTACCCGAGGTTGGGGGAGGACCCAATACTTCAATTTGGGTGGCAGGGAGCTGGGGGTTCACATCCCGCCAGGTCTTATAGGGGTTAGCGATCATTTTAGTAGGGTCCTGAGGATCCGGTACCTGCATGGCCAGGGCCATGAAAATTTCCTTTCTGCTCAGCTTGAGTGGAGCTCTCTCCTTAGAGTTGGCCAGAACGATTCCATCATAACCTATCTTTACCTCGACAATGTCTCCTACCCCGTTGGCCTGGCACTGATTAAATTCAGAAGATTTGATCGCCCGGGAGGCGTTGGTGATATCAGGATAGTTAACCCCGAGACCGCTGCAGAAGAGTTTAAAACCACCACCCGATCCTGTGGACTCAATTTTGGGAGTGGCAAAATTCGTCGTTTTACCAAACTGCTCTGCAACCACCGTCGCAAAAGGGTAGACCGTTGAAGAGCCGACAACGGAAATATAATCACGGGCCGCAAGGGCTGTTCCCGCAGCCAGTAAGGATATGGTACAGCCTAATAAAACAGTTTTTACCTTCATCTTCTTCTCCTGGTAGTTTTTTTACCGTAGGGTTTATTGGTGTTACCACTTTGTTTCGAATTTCTTACGCAGGAATACCGCCGCGGCATTCATGGAGATTAAAAACAGCAGCAGGATCATGATGGCCGCTGAGGTTTTTTCGGAAAAGGCCCGTTCCGGGCTGTCTGCCCAAAGATATATCTGTACGGGCAGGACCGTGGAGGGGTCAGTGATTCCACCTGGAATGTCGACAATAAAGGCAATCATGCCAATCATCAGCAGGGGTGCCGTTTCACCAAGGGCCTGGGCCATACCAATGATTGTCCCTGTCAGCATGCCGGGCATGGCCAGGGGGAGGACATGGTGGGTTATGGTCTGCATCTTGGAGGCACCAACGCCAAGGGCTGCTTCACGGATGGAGGGGGGCACTGATTTGAGGGAGGCCCGGCTGGCAATGATGATTGTTGGCAGGGTCATCAGGGAGAGTACCAGCCCACCCACCAGCGGAGTAGAGCGGGGTATTCCCCAGATGTTGATGAAGACTGCAAGACCGAGCAGGCCAAAAATAATTGAAGGCACAGCGGCAAGGTTGTTGATGTTTACCTCAATCAGATCTGTCCACCTGTTGCTCGGGGCAAACTCTTCGAGATAAATTGCCGTGGCCACCCCAATGGGAAAGGAGAGGCAGAGGGTGATGAGGAGAGTATAGAAAGAACCACAGGCTGCTCCCAAAATTCCTGCCAACTCCGGTTCACGCGAATCTCCCGCCGTGAAAAAGGTGGTGTTGAAAACCATCTCTATTTTATTATTTGCCACCAGGCTGTCAATCCAAGCCAGCTGTTGATCGTTCACCCGGCGATTGGCCTGAGGCAGAGAACGATCAATTTCTCCCTTCATCAGCATATCCACATCATCGTTTGCAGGAACCCAAAATTTCAGTCGACTGCCTATTATGGCCGGATCTGCAAGTACCTTATCCTGAATTTCAAAGGAGGCACCGGGACTGATCAGGCGATAGAGACTCTTTTTATCCTGTCGATCTGTTACCTCGGGAAACAGGGCATAAAGAGATCTCTTCACCATGGCCGGATAATTTGCCAGGCGAAGGTTTTCGCCTACGAAATCTGCTGGTCGTAACTCCACCTCAAGCTCTATTTTTGTCTGCTCAAAGGCCTTATAGCCATGGGTAAAAATATCAGAGAAGAGAAAGGCAATAAAACAGAGAGCTACAGCTATGGCAGAGACACCGGCAAGACGGAAACAACGGTCCTTGCGATATCGACTCTGTAGTTTTGCACTATTTTGTATGCTGGCGAGTGTATTCATTTTTTTTTTACTTATGGGTGATTTGAAAAATTAAGATTTTCAATAAATATCAGCGAGGCCCCGACTCCGAGGCGAATTAAAAAATTTCTGGCAGGGCAGAGATTATTCATATTGCTCCCGGTATCTGCGCACAACATAGAGGGCAATGATGTTAAGAAACAGGGTGAAGATAAAGAGAAAGAGACCCAGGGCAAAGGCGGCCAGGGTCTTGGCACTGTCAAATTCCTGATCTCCCGTGAGCAGAGTGACGATCTGTACGGTTACGGTGGTCACCGCCTTCAGGGGATTATAGGTAAGATTGGCCGAGAGTCCCGCCGCCATAACTACGATCATTGTCTCGCCAATGGCTCTGGAGACGGCGAGTAACACACTGCCGACGATCCCCGGCAGGGCCGCAGGGATAACAACGTTTTTTATTGTTTCATAGGAGGTTGCCCCCAATGCCAGGGAACCATCACGTAGGGATTGGGGAACCGCATGGATAACATCATCTGAGAGTGAGGAGACAAAGGGGATAATCATAATTCCCATGACAAGACCCGCTGCCAGAGCACTTTCAGAGGAGACCGCAAAACCGAGATTCGAGCCAACATCCCGAATCATGGGAGCTACGGTAAGGGCTGCAAAAAAGCCATAGACAACGGTTGGAATCCCGGCCAAAATCTCCAGAAGAGGTTTGACCCAGGTGCGCACCTGTTCCGATGCATATTCGGAGAGAAAAATTGCCGAGAGCAGACCTATGGGAATGGCAATAGCCATCGCTATGAGGGCAATCAAAATGGTACCGGCAAAAACCGGTACAGCACCGAAGGCCCCGGATGATCCTGCCTGGTCGACTCGCATGGCCGTCTGTGGACTCCACTTGAGTCCGAGAAGGAAATCTAAAACGGGGACCTCTCTGAAGAAGGCAATTGATTCAATCAGCACCGACATGATGATACCAAGAGTGGTAAAGATGGCTACAGCAGAGCAGAGCATTAAAAAGATGGTAGAGAGTCGTTCCACGATATTTCTGGCACGTAACTCCAGGCTGATATTGCGGTAACTCAGGTAAAAGCCCAGGATGGTGAGGCCGAGTGAGAGATAGGCCATAAGGCTTTGCCAGCCTTGCTGAGTGGCGAGATAGAGTCGTGCACTTCCTGTGGCGGTGGCATTGTTGAGAGAGGTGACAATATCTCCCCGAATGGCATTTTTAACGTCATTCATTACCAGGGAGAATTCGTTGCCTGAGAGGCTCTGTAGCTCTTGGGGCAAACCCCTCTTTACAGCAAGGGTTAAGAGATGTCCCTCGGCCATCTGCCAGAGGCTCCAGATAGCGAGTGCCGGTACGGCCGTCCAAAAAGCCACGAAGAGGCCGTGATATAGTGGCAGGGAGTGCAGAGAGCGCAGACCATCCTGTCTCCACAGTTCCTTGGCTCTGCCGGATCCTTTCAGGTAAGCTGCCAGGGCAAGAACAAGAATTATTGGCAGTAAATAGTTGTAAAGCATCGTCTATCTCGTCTGGGAAAAATTTGATCTAAAAATTCAGGATATTCTGACAATGTCGCCTTCCACCAGATAGACGACCTCTTCGGCAATATTGGTTGCCCGGTCAGCAATTCTCTCCAGGTAGCCTGCCACTAAAAAGACATCTATCAGGGCCGACGAGCAGTCGTGGCCTTGATAAAATTCTGCCTTGATATTCTTGTATGCGCTGTCCCGCAGGGCATCAACATCGTCGTCTAAAAAGAAGACCTGTCGTGCCTTGGCCGAATCTCGCTTGACCAGGGCGTCAATACTCATCTTCAACATTTCAATGACAATCCTGGACATGGTCGAATAATCAATGGTCTGGCCGACCTCGATCTGTTGCTCGGAAATTTTTCTCACACAGCGCCCTATATTTACAGCTGTGTCGGCTATCCTTTCCATTTCGTTGTTTATTTTAATAACAGCTACAATGAATCGAAGGTCGCTGGCCACGGGTTGATACAGTGCTAACAGCTTGAGACAATCCTCTTCGATCTCTACCTCCAGCTCATCTATCTCATAATCAGAGCGAATCAGAGAGTTGACAGCCTCTTCATTGTGGCTCTCGATAACCTCTGTTGCCCTTTGTACCCGGTTTTCTACCAGGCTACTCATGTGCATCATCTTGCAGTTAAGGGCGATTAATTCATTTTGAAAGCTATCCTGTAGAACCATTATATTTTTCCTCTCCTTGCCGCTGCCGGCCTGTTTTTTTCTTTGCCGCTTTACTGATGTACATATTAGAGGCCTGATGTTCGTTTGCAATTAGGTCTTTATTAGGATTAGGTTAGGAGGGGTAAAACTTGTTGCAGTGAGGAGGTAAAACCTGCAATACTCCTGCATGATTAACCTCCACCGGCAAAAAAATCCTGGGAAATAAAATGGCAAAACTCCATATTCTTATTGTAGAAGACGAGGCGGATATCCAGCAACTTGTGAGCTATAACCTCGTAAGAGCAGGTTTTAATGTGACGTGTGCAGATTCGGGAGAGGAGGCTCTGGGCTGTCTGGCCCGGGAGGCCTTTGACTGTATACTCCTTGATATCATGCTTCCCGGGATCAGCGGTCTTGAGGTCTGTCAGAGCATACGGCAGAACGAGGGCAAGTTGGACGCAGGGAGCCCCATCATCATGATGACCGCCAAGGGAGAGGAGGAGGATATTATTGACGGCCTGGAAAAGGGTGCCGATGATTACATCACTAAGCCATTCAGCCCCAAGGTGCTTGTGGCCCGGGTAAAGGCGGTGGTTAGACGAGGCCAAAAGGCAGAGGCTCACTCGGACAGCGGTCATATTAGCATTGCCAATCTCGTTATTGATCAGGGACGATATGAGGTTACGGCACAGGGAAAGGCAATCCAGCTCACTCTTACAGAATTTGGTATTCTGGTCCTCCTTGCTGAAAAGCCTGGTTGGGTCTTTACCAGACAGCAGATCATTGATGCGGTACGGGGATATGATTTTTTGGTTACCCCTAGGGCCATTGATGTACAAATTTTCGGTTTAAGAAAAAAACTGGGTGCTGCCGGTCAGTCTATCGAAACTGTGCGCGGCATAGGCTATAAGTTTAAAGATCCCCAGGAAGAGGACCTGGAACGGGGGCAGCGATGAAAGCTAAGAAAATAATCTGGCAAATTTTCCCGGCAAACCTGCTCATCCTCCTTGTCGCTCTGACAGCAGCAACATGGTATAGCACTGCAAGTATTCAAGCATTCTTTCTGGCTGAAACTGAAAACAGCCTTGAGTCAAGGTGTCGTTTGGTGGGTGCCCGGGTAGTTGAACTTGTCGAAGAAGATAATATAGCTGAACTCAGGGATTTTATCGTTCAGGGTGGAAGGGAATCGGGCGTACGCCTTACTGTTATAGCTGCTTCGGGTAGGGTGCTTGCCGACTCCAACGAAGATCCGGATATCATGAACAATCATCGGAATCGCCCCGAAGTTGCTACGGCATTGTCAGGGACAACAGGCAGCTCCCTTCGCTTTAGCACGACCCTGAGTGATGCCCTTCTCTATGTGGCCATCCCCCTTCGTTTGCAGGCATCTCCCGTCACAACGAATCTGATCCTGCGAGCCTCTCTATCGATTTCTTCTCTTTATCAGACAATAGCCAGAATTAAACGACGAGTAGCCCTGGGGGCACTGGCCATTGTTATTTTGGCTATCCTCACCACCCTCTTTATATCGCGAAATATCAGCCGTCCCCTTGAGGAGCTGAAAATATGGGCGGAACGATTTGCTCATGGTGATTTTTCTAAGAGAAAAGAGCTACTTCAGAGCAGGAATGCATCGAGGGAGGTCGTCGCCCTGGCAAAAACCATGGAGAGGATGGCTGAAAATCTGCATGAAAAAATAGATATGATCAGCAATCAACGAAATCAGCTTGAAACTCTTTTTTCAAGTATGCGGGAGGGGATTATTGCCATCGACTTCGAGGAACGAATTGTCCTGATAAACGATGCCGCTACCAGACTATTTGATCCCGGTGGCTCGCCGTCTGCAGGGAAGCTGGTGCAGGAATTTACCCGCAGCCTTGACCTCCTTCAGCAGATTCAGTATGTGCGGGAAACGGGTGAATCGCTGAAGGCTGAGCTTACCCTGCATGGAAGCCAGACAACCTCTTACCTGCAGACAAGTGCTGTTCCTTTCCATATGGCAAACGATGACAGCAGTGGAGTGCTCATTGTCTTAAATGATGTTACCCATCTGCGACGACTTGAAAGCGTTAGGCGGGACTTTGTTGCCAATGTCTCCCACGAACTGCGCACCCCCATTACTGCAATACGTGGTTATGTGGAAACCCTCCTTGACGGAGCCCTGGATCAGAAAGAGGATGCCAGGCGATTTCTCGCCATCGTCCTCCGGCAATCGTCACGGCTCAGTGATATCATCAATGATCTACTTGCCCTGTCACGGATCGAACTTGATTCCAGTACCGATAATATTGAACTCGAAGAGCAACATATCTGTAGTGTTGTTCGTGCTGCTCTGCAAACCTGTCAGATAGATGCCGAGCAAAAGGGGATTATTCTTCAGTTGCACTGTCCGGAGGATATAAGGGTCCCGCTTAATCCTCATCTCATTGAGCAGGCTTTGGTGAATCTTATTGTTAATGCTGTGCGCTATAGTCCGGAAAAAAGTGAGATTAGGGTGGAAGTTCTTGCCTGCGAGGAAGGGCAGGAGGTATCTATCAGCGTTGCAGATGATGGTTGTGGTATAGGGGCAGAGCATCTACCAAGGGTTTTTGAAAGATTCTATCGTAGTGATAAGGCACGGAGCAGGGAGTTGGGTGGAACGGGACTCGGACTTGCCATTGTTAAACATATTGTTCAGGCCCATAATGGTAGGGTCGCAGTTAATAGTGAGGAAGGGGTTGGGACAGAGTTCTCTTTTTTCCTGCCAATAAAGGGAGAGTAGGGGAGCTGTTTTTGCGTAACGAGTTATAACAGCCTGCTTATGTAGGCTGTTATAACTGTTGTGCGGGGAAAACTTAAGCTGCTTTTTTTACAAACTGAGTAAGGAGAACAAGACGCTGTCCTTCTACCCGGCCTTCAATGTGTGCGGCATTGTCGGCAACCAGGCTGATATTGCGGACAGTGGTTCCGCGTTTTGCCGTGAATCCACCACCCTTAACATTGAGATCTTTGATAAGAGTTACAGAATCGCCATCGGCAAGTGGGGTTCCATTGCTATCAACGTGGACTACGGAACTCTCCTCGGCCTCTTCTTCTTGTCCTAATTGGGCCCAGGCCAGGGTTTCTTCTTCAAGATAGAGCATATCAAGAAGATCCTGCGGCCAACCTTCGGCCTTTATTTTATTCAAGATACGCCAAACCATCACCTGAACTGCTGGTATCTGGCTCCACATGGTATCATTGAGACAACGCCAATGGTGTACATCGTCTAATTTTTCGATTTGTTCTGCACAATGGGAGCAGATTAAAACAGATTTGTCTGCATTTGCTGCAGATTCTGGTGGAACAGCAAAAACCACAAGATTTTCAATTGCATTACATAACTCACATTTACTCTCACTACGTGCATACAACTCTTCCTGAACACTCATTGACAAAAATTCTCCATTTTTTTTAATAAAAACAACCTGCGATAATGGGGCGCATGATAACATAAGTGCCAACAGAAAGATATTTTTGCTCAAGAGAGAAGCTTACTATTTCTTTGTCGGGGACGAAAGAAAGCAACTCTTTAGCCAAGAAGAGAATCGTTGCCACCAGTTACCTCTGAGCTCCAGGATGATATCCTCTCGACGGCGGGTGGCTATTTGCAGTTCCTCTTCGCTGAAATTTTCTCGGCCAAGATTTTCGGCCAGTTCAATATCCAGAAGTAGATGTTTATTGTCTGCACAGTTTATAACAGCTACCTCAATCTCTTCAAGCTTTAACTCCTGACAGGCTGTATAACGCCTGAAACCTGAGATAAGACGGTGGTTTTCATCAACAACAATGGGGTGGAGAAGACCTACCTTGGCAATAGAATTTTTCAGCGGAGCCAGATCGCCGGTACCTTGCCTGATTCTTGCTGCAGGATCCACAATTATCTCTTCAATTTTTAGCTTCATCTTTCCTCCTTAAAAGAAATATTCTCTATTAAAAAACCTATATTAATCTCAAGTATACACACTAAGTTCTTTGTAGACCCCATACCTTTTTCAAAAATAGTTCCTTTCGCCAGTTAACTAAGCACAGAGGGATAGGGCGGTTGGATAAAATATTTCTTGAACTGTTTTGCCTGTCGCTCAGTTTTTCTTTGCCAGTTGTCTGTAGAGTAATATAGAATTATCGTATATCTTTATAGCAATAATAAAATACAAAATGATGCTTCAAGGCTTTTTCTCAACTATGCTAAAAAAAATCAAACCGACGAGTCTTGGACAACGTACAGTCCTCTATGTGCTTGCGCCCACCCTTGTCATTCTTCTTTTTTCCGGTTTTCTTACATTTCAAACAGCCCGAGATATCCTCCTGCAGGAATGGATAGAGCAGGCCAATACAAGCCTAAAAAATGGGGCAAATATAATAGATGGCCGTCTCGAAGATCCCAAAAGACTCCTGCAACTTATTCAAAAGGCTCCGGTGGGTCCTGCTGGTTATGCAACGCATGAATATCTTATCGATCGTCTGAAGGGGATAAAAGGTGTGCTGGCAGCGGAAGTGGATTGGCCGAAATTTTCAGATGGCCCTCTTCCGCTACCTCTTACCGGTGCTGCTGTCATCACCACTATGCACAGTGGGGCGGCCACAGGTGTGCACACAACAAGGCCTAGTTATACCGAGACTTTTGCTCAAAAAAAGATCTCTCTTGTTTCAGAGTATAGGGATCAGAACAATGAATCTATTGGGAAAATTCAGGTATTTATATCTCTTGCAGATCTACTGAGTGATGTAACAAATTCTCTTTGGTGGCGGGAGCAGTCGTCTTTTATTATTGATAAAGAGGGACATACCCTTGCTCACCTTTCTCAGAGCGAATTAAATAGAGCAAAAAAGATATTTGAGAAAAAAAAATGGAATAGGATAAATAAAGAGAAGTTTGGGACAATCTTTAGTGAGGGAAAACCCCCTAAGGAAGTCTGTGTCTTTTATCATCTGGAGCAGGCCCCCTGGACTTTGGTTGTTATTGTCTCTGGCGAGAAGGTACTCAAGCCGCTACTGAATTTTCGTAATGCATATTTTTTTATCACCATCATCACTGGACTTACCATCCTTCTCACTATCCATCTGGTAACCTCGAAGGTTAACCGTAAAATTAATCAGGTTTCAGCAGCGGCCAGTCGACTTGCTGCTGGTTATTTTAGTGAACCTCTCTCCATAGAAACCGATGATGAAATAGGTGCCCTCTGTCAGAACTTTAATGAGATGACCAGCCAACTTAAGAATGGGTTAGATCTGCAGAAATCCATAGAGCTTGCTCGGGAGGTACAGCAGAATTTACTGCCTGGCAAGGATTTAAAAACAGCAGAGGTAGAAATTTCCGGCACCTGTATATACTGTGATGCCACGGGTGGTGATTATTTTGATATTATCCCCTGTCCCCTATCAGATAGTATTGGTGTTGCTGTCGGTGATGTCGTGGGCCATGGCATTAGTGCCGCCCTGCTTATGACTACCACCCGGGCTTTAGTTCGCTGTAGACTTAACAGTTCGGGCACTCTGGCCGATGTTGCCACCGAGGTGAATGCTCTTCTTTATAAGGACACGGCCCAGGCTAGTAATTTTGTGACCCTTTTTCTGATGAAACTTAGCCCGGAACAACGAAAAATTTCCTGGGTGCGGGCAGGACATGAACCTGCCATAGCCTATAATGCACGAACGCGGGTCTTTACCAACATACAGGGTAATGGTGTCGCTTTGGGGGTTAATCAGGCGTATCGCTACCAGGATCAGGAAATCACTCTGAGTAAGGATGTTCAGATACTGCTCATTGGTACAGACGGTATTTGGGACGCAGAAAATCCAGAAGGGGAACAATTTGGCAAAGAACGGGTGCAGAGCCTGCTGGCTGCAAATGCTCATCTTCAACCAAGAGAAATAATTTGCAATATATCAGAATCAATAAAAGTTTTTCAGAAAGATGCACCTCAATCAGACGATATTACCTTCGTCATTATAAAATTCCCTGCCATATAATATGAAGAAAACATCTCAAAAACCAGTTTGTAAAACGTCTCTGTTCTTTTGGGCCTTCCATGGCAATCTTAAACTGCAGATATGCTTGTTTTTTATAGTTGTTTTGATTGTCGGGGCTCGGGTCCTGCCCCTAGAGATGCAAAAAAGGGTAATTAATGACGCTATTGCCCTGCAAAATGTCGAAAAATTATTTCTTTACTGTGGGATATACCTGCTTTCGATTACCCTGGCAGGAGCATTGAAAATAGCAATTAATTATATCCAGTCGATTATCGGCGAGCGGGTAATGTTTGCTATGCGCCAACAACTTTATGAGCATATTCTCACCCTGCCACTGAGCTTTTTTCGCAAAACCCAACCGGGAATGGTTGTTTCTGCCCTGATGTCTGAACTCAGTGCTGCAGGCACCTTTGCCGGCATGGCCTTTGCCTCTCCCCTGACTAATATATTGTCACTTCTCGCCTTTGCCATTTATCTGATGTGGCTCCATACCTCCCTTGCCCTCCTTACCCTTGTTATTTATCCTGCAGTGTCTTTTATTCTTCCCTTTCTTCAGAGAAAGGCTAATAGGGCGAATAAGTCTCGGGTTGATATTACTCGAAGCGCATCAAACCAAATAGCAGAATCAGTTTCAGGAATTGCAGAAATACAGGTCCATGCTGCCTATCAGCAAGAGGATAAGAAATTTCGTTACTATAATGAAAAGCTGAAAAAAGTCCGAATTCGTTGGTCATTGTTAAAGTTTGGCATCAAGACAACCAATAACTATTTTGTTAGTCTTGGCCCATTTTTAGTCCTTCTTTACGGTGGTTATCTTATTATGCATGGCCAGTTAGGACTTGGTGCCATGGTAGCCTTTCTCTCAGCTCAGGAAAAGCTCTATGATCCCTGGAAGGAGCTTATTGATTTTTATCAGGTCTATCAGGATGCCTCGATACGCTACAAACGTACCATGGAGTATTTTGATCATCAGCCCGAGTTTCTTCTTGAGGCCCCACCCGTAGAATCGATTGACGACAGGGCCTCTGTTGAGGTTACAGGCCTCTCCTTTCAAACCGAAGAGGGGAAATATCTTCTAAGAGATGTATCTTTTAGGTTAAAGCCGGGTGAGCATATGGCCTTGGTCGGTTTTTCTGGTAGTGGGAAGAGTACATTAATTCAGTGTATTGCCAAAATGTATCAGTACAGTAAGGGCACCATAATGCTTGGTGGCAAAAATCTTGCCGATATTTCCAAGAATAGCCTGGTGGAGAAGATGGGCTATATTTCCCAGCGTCCTTTTATCTTTACCGGTTCTGTTAAAGATAATCTCCTCTATGCTGATCTTGCGGTGAGAGAAGTTGCCGGTGATGAGCAATTGGCTGAGCCTGAGCTTGACCGGATGATTCTTGCCCTTCAGCAAGCAGGCCTCTATGCCGATGTTATGCGTTTTGGCCTTGATACCATCGTTGGCTCTGATCAGATTGATATTATCAATGCAGTTATTAATATTCGGCCAAATTTTCGTAAAACATTTGCCGTTCAATTGGAACCTTATGTCGAATTTTATAAGAGCACAGATTATCTCTATCACTCCTCCCTTATTGGAAACATTATTTTTGGGGTGGCAGTGCCTAATGGTCTGGGAGTTGAACAGCTAAGTAAGCATAAGGACTTTACCACCTTTCTTAAACAGACAGGTCTTCTTGAGCCACTTGAATCTCTTGGTGAAAGAATAATTAGTGAAACCCTTGCCCTTATTGGAGATCTGGAGGATCCCGATCTTCTTGCTGAAAAAAGCCCTATTCCCACAGAGTCTCTTGAGCGGACAAGAAAAATTCTTGCCCGTAGTAAGGACAAGAAAATTACTGAAACGGATAAAAACTTTTTGTTAACAATCGCTCTGGAGTTTACCCCTGCTATTCATACCATGGTAGGTCTGCCTATGGCGCTCCGGGAGAGTATTCTGGAGGGGCGGAAAAAATTCCCTGCCTGGGCGGAGGAATTTTTCCCGGGAGAATTTAAATTTTATAATAAGGATAGTTATATTCATAACCAGTCCTTACTTAATAATATTTTTATGGGCAAGGCTAAGCAGGGTATGCCCCATGCTCAGGAGAAGATAAATAAGGCGATTATTCAACTCCTTATTGAAGAGGATGTCCTGGAATATGTGGTATACTTGGGGATGCAATTCCAGGTAGGTAGCGTCGGAGACAGACTTTCTGGAGGACAAAAACAAAAACTGGCCATAGCCCGGGTACTTCTGAAGAACTCATCTCTTGTTATTATGGATGAGGCTACATCGGCGCTGGATAATGCTTCACAGGCGCGCATTCAACGTCTTATCGATACTAGGTGGCGTGATAAACGAACCGTTATTGCAGTTATGCATCGTCTGGATGGTATTGATTCATTTGATAAAATTGGGGTAATGAAGGCTGGACGGTTATTAGAAGTGGGAAGTTACCAAGAACTTATTGATAAAAAAGGTGTATTTCATGAACTCTTATTCGGAAGATAATTATCAATCTTGCCAGATGAAGAAAAATTTGGCTGTTTTGCAAGAGGTTGATTTTTTTTCGCAGGTGCCCCCGCAGGCCCTGAAAATTATCGCCTTTCTTTGCAGGAGAATGTTTCTTGACGTAGGAGAGATTGTCTTTGCCAAGGGGGATGATCCGGCCAGGTGCTTCTACATTGTTTCTGGAGAGTTCGAGCTTATCTGTACAGCTGACTCAGGAGGAGAATCACATATTGCCAAGCAGGGAGATCTGGTGGGTTCTCTTTCACTTCTTGCCCGGCATTCATCTCCTTTTACTATGACTGCCAGCAAGGAGAGTGATGTCTTGGTAATAGACAGAGCTACCTTTGAGAAGGTGGTGGTGCAATTCCCTGAACTATATAAAATAACGGCAGAAAATATTGCAAAACGGATTTATCGTTGGGATGCCCTACAGTGTGAAAAAAGATGTTCTGACAAATCTCCTCGGGGCGGGGTGAGTTTCCTCTAAGAGGCTATAGCAATGGAATTTATTTGGGCACGTCAAAATACGCAGGAAAATTTACAGGATCTGCGCGAAGATATTGAGAGTCTGGGCAAGAGGTGGCAGTTAGATAAAAAAACCATGTTTAATCTGCAACTTATAGTGGATGAATTTGTCACTAATCTTGTCAGCCATTGCAACTGTGGTATTGGTATTCATCTCACTATAACCAAGGAGGAAGAGAATCTCCTCATCACCATAAAAGATAACTGTAGTCCTTTTAACCCTCTTGCTGTTGCTCTGCCTAATCTATGTGCGCCTCTCTGTGATAGAGAAGCAGGGGGGCTAGGTATTTTCCTAATTCGTAAAAAGAGTAGATACATTAATTATAGAAGAACAGATTCAGAAAATATTACTACGATAACCTTGGCGATAGAGAAATAGTAGTTTAGCAAAAAAACAAATGGGTTCTGTATGGAAATTACAATTAGTAAAGATAATAATATACTGGTCACTAACCTGTCCGGTAAACTCAACTCAACAACGGTGACCAAACTCGAGGAGTCCCTGCGACAGCATACTTCGCCGCCATTGAGTCACCTTGTCCTTAACTGTCAGGACCTTGAGTATATATCAAGTGCTGGTCTCCGCATTGTTCTGTCTCTTACTAAAACATTTGCAAAAACTGACTGGCATTTTACCATCTGCTGTTTGCAGGAGCATGTCCTTGAAGTTTTTGAAATGTCAGGATTTGATAGTCTGGTAACGATAAAGACGAGCCAGGAGGAGGCTAAGGAAAAGCTCAGTTAAGGATGGTACTTCTTGACAGAGCAGTCCAGAATATTGAGTGCTTTTTTCAGGTATCCAAGCGTGATAGTGTAGTTATTCGTCAATCGGCTTATTATAATGTGGAATAACTGGTATCCTGAAGCTTTTCACAAAAAATGAAAAACGCATAAAGCTTAAGTTTCCAAGGTCGCACAGGATCCGATTAAGTTGAGTGATGTGAAGGAACTTGAGAGAATTCATCAGAGATGAATTTAAAACTGCTATGCTAATTGTTAAATGTGCTGCCTGTAAGAAGAAGTTATGGTCTTATGAAAAAATAGGGCAGGGCGAGGTGTTGCGTTGCCATAAAGAGCGGATACAGAAGTTCTTTTACCAAGCTGAGCCGGGGAAGGCAGAGCATAAAATTTACTGCTCCTGTGGAAAAGAGATCGGGATAGATAGGGGTAAGTTTTTTAAAATGATAGCAAAGGCCTTTACTTATTCTGGAACCAAAAGAAATTAAATCGATTTTTGAAAAATGCTGAGTTTAAGCAATAAGTGCAACATTCTTTAAATTTCAGTATGTTGCACTTATTGTCTCAATATAGCCTTGTTCAGGCAGCCTGCCAGCAGACTGATCTATCTAAACAGTATCGTTTAAACTTTAAATTGTCCCACTGCTGCTTTGAGGGATTCTGCTATTTCGAAGAGTTCGCCTGCCCGGGTCTTAACCTGGGTGCTGGCATTGCTCATATCGTTTGCACTGCTGTTTACTCCTGCAATCTCTGCCGAGATACTCTCGGTTACGGTAGAATTGCTTGCCACGTTTTCACTCACCTCGGTGATGCCGCTTGAGGCCTGGCTGACATTGATGGCAATTTCTTTGGTGGTGACGTTCTGCTCTTCCACTGCGGTGGCAATGGTCGCAACGATTTGATCGACATCGGCAATAACCTGACGAATTTCATCAATTTCCTTTACGGTTACTCCCGTTGCCTGTTGAATGCCATCGATCTTCTTTTTAATATCAAGGGTTGCATTGGCTGTCTGTTTGGCCAGATCCTTAATCTCGTTTGCCACTACGGCAAAGCCCTTACCTGCCTCACCGGCCCGAGCCGCTTCGATGGTGGCATTAAGGGCCAGCAGGTTTGTCTGCTCGGAAATTTCGGTGATGACCTCCGTCACCCGGGTGATCTCTGCCGCGGCTGTGCCAAGTTCGTTGACACGTTGCGATGCCTGTTGAGAACGATCAACGGCCTGTTGGCTAATACCCTTTGCCTTACCTGAATTTTCTGCAATTTCGCCTATGGTTGCGTTCATCTCTTCAGCAGCTGTAGCCACCATGGAAATATTGACCGAGGCCTGTTCCATCGCCGCTGCCACGGAATTTTGGTTGGCGCTCATCTCTTCAGCTGACTGAGCCACCTGGGTTGATCTGCTGGCGGTATCTAAAACTCCTTTTGCCATATCATCGGAGATGGCGACAAGCTCAGTAGAAGAGTCGTCTAGGACGTTCACCCGTTGATTAATGTCCCCTATGACTCCCCGTAGGCTGGTTGACATCTCGTTAAGCGAAACTGCCAGCAGGCCAATTTCATCCTTTTGATCCACATCCATCCGCTGGGTCATATCACCCTCTGCCATCTTTCTTGCCAACTCAACACCTTTAAAAAGAGGGCGGGTGATCAAGAGGGTCAGGATAAGACCCAGTCCCAAGGCCAGGACAACGCCCACGACAATGCCAATAATGATGAGTATCTTGCCCTTTTGGGCAATTGCTTCGGCCTCTGTAGCAGCTATCTGGGCACTCGTATCTGCCTTGGCAACAATGGTATCAACGGTTGCATAAACACGATTCTGATAGGTCATAGCATCTTCTAACAGAAGGGTGCTCATCTTGTGAAAATTTTTATAGGCTGTGTCAATGGGTTTGGTCATCTCTGTCAGTACGGCAAAGACTTTTTCGCTCTCTGGATAGACCTTAGTTCCCATGATCTCTTTCGCTTCGGCGGGACGACCTGCCCTGATGGCCGCCTTTACCTGAGCCACGCTTCCATGAAACTGGTTATGAATTCTCTTTGCCTTTTCAGCTATGGCAAGAATGTCTGGATTTTGAGTATCCATATTATTAAGAAATTTGCCGATATTACAGGCATGAGGATCTCCGCCTCCGACAAAGGATCTTCCGGTTGAAATGAGCCTGGCTAGATCTATCAGGAGGACCTCATGCTCTTTTACAGATTTTTCCATGAGTTTTTGCCGTAACATGGGATTGACAATATCAGCTCTGACAAGTTGCTGAGACAGTTCTACCGCCTGATTACTGATTTCGCCCCATTTTTTAAGGTTTGTTTTAAAATCCCGCCATTCCGGTTTTACCTCTTCGGCAAATGGCAGCTTTTTAAACTCATTAATAGTTATTCCGTAATTAGCCCTTGCCTGGGCAAGATCTGTTATGACTTTTTGCCGTTGCTCAATAGAGGCATATGGGGTGAGCAGAGAACGCAATACTCCACTAATAATAGCCGCTTCGGCCTTGATTTTCAGAATTTTTTCCATTGCTGGCATGCTGTTATTAGCCAGCTCCTGCTCCTGAACATGCAGGGCCTTCAGCTGCAAGACACCAACCATGCCGACAAAAACTACAATCAGGGCAGTGAGGGCAAAGCCTCCACCCAGCTTTACCCCTAGCTTCAAATTTTTCATTTCCTCTCCTTGCGTGTAACGATAGTTAATTAGCCTAATTGTCTGGTCGCCTACGATTGGTGCCGGATTTAGATAAAGGGTGCGACTTTCTTTCCTAAAGGTCTCAGCAGGCCCTGCTGTCAGGCAGAGGCAAGGTCTAAGAACCATAAAAAACAGATTTATTGCCGATAATCTCTAGGAAATTCATTTGGTTATGGGTACCCGCATTGCAAGATCTACGATCTTGTCATTTTTTGCAAGTGTTATCGAGTAGTTATTTGGTTTTTTTCTGTTAGGGCTGAGGCGAATCCTTTTTTTTGTGGCCGCATCTGGTCTAACTTTGGTGGAAATTGGCCTTAGATGGGTTGGCGAGGGTCCGGGTTGTTGTCTCTAACAATCTTTAGCCATGCATGCTTAGAGGTTCATCGGGAAACCATCATTATTACAGGTGGAAGAGTTGCCAAGGTTGCGTAGAGGCCGATCAAGTTTAGTGATGTGCTGGAATCGGAGAGAATTCATAGAAATGAATCTCAGCGTTGCCATGTTAGCGATGCGGTCTGTAGGAGGTAGTTATATGAAAAAAGAGGGAGGGGAGAAACTATATCCTGCCATAGAGGATGGATTTTTTTTACTAAGTCGTTGGAGATTATAAATGTTATTTTTCTGGGGAAAGGAGCGAGGGGCACATTTCTAAAATGATAGCAAACGTCGGTCCCCCGGAAGGAAAATAAATCAGGCCTACAGGGGAGTCTGTTCAGACAGCCCTATAGGCTGTCTGAACAGTATGTTTTAAATTTTAAATCGTCTCATTGCTGCCTTGAGGGATTCTGCTATCCCGGAGAGTTCGCCTGCCCGGGTCTTAACCTGGGTGCTGGAGATATTCATTTCGTTTGCACTGCTGTTTACTTCTGCAATCTCTACCGAGATACTCTCGGCGACGGCAGAGCTGCTTGCCACGTTTTCACTCACCTCGGTGATGCCGCTTGAGGCCTGGCTGACATTGATGGCAATTTCTCTGGTGGTGACGCTCTGTTCCTCAACGGCAGTGGCAATGGTTGATACAATCTGATCGACATCGGCAATAACCTGACGAATCTCATCAATTTCCTTTACGGTGACTGCCGTTGCCTGTTGGATCCCATCGATCTTCTCTTTAATATCAAGGGTTGCATTGGCTGTCTGTTTGGCCAGATCCTTAATCTCGTTTGCCACCACGGCAAAGCCCTTACCTGCTTCACCGGCACGAGCCGCCTCGATGGTGGCATTAAGGGCCAGCAGATTTGTCTGTTCGGAAATTTCGGTAATGGCCTCTGTGACCCGGGTGATCTCTGCTGCGGCCGTGCCAAGCTCATCAATACGTTGTGATGCCTGCCCGGAACGATCAACAGCCTGTTGACTAATACCCTTTGCCTTGCTGGAATTCTCGGCAATTTCGCCTATGGTTGCGTTCATCTGTTCAGCGGCTGCGGCCACCATGGAAATATTGACCGAGGCCTCTTCCATTGCCGCTGCCACGGAATTTTGGTTGGCACTCATCTCTTCAGCTGAATGAGCCACCTGGGTTGATCTGCTGGCGGTATCTAAAACTCCTTTTGCCATATCATCGGAGATGGTGACAAGCTCAGTAGAAGAGTCGTCCAGAACGTCCACTCGTTGATTAATGTCCCCTATGACTCCTCGCAGACTGGTTGACATCTCGTTGAGTGAAACTGCCAGCAGGCCAATTTCATCCTTTTGATCCACATCCATTCGCTGGGTCATATCTCCCTCTGCCATCTTCCTTGCCAGTTCAACACCCTTAGAAAGAGGGCGGGTGATGATGATGGTTAGGAGGAGGCCCAGTCCCAGGGCTAGACTAACGCCCACGACAATGCCAATAATGATCATCAACTCACCATTTTCGGCAATTTCATAGGCCTCTGCAGCAGCTGTCTCAGCACCTGCATTTGCCTTGGCGGCAATGGTATCGACGGCTGCATAGACACGGTCCTGATAGACCACAGCATCCTGCAGTAGGAGGGAGCTCATCTTGTGAAAGCTTTTATAGGCTGAGTCAACCGGTTTGCTCATCTGGGTCAGTACGGCAAAGACCTTCTCGCTCATTGGATAGACCTCAGCCGCCATGATTTTTTTTGCCTCGTCGAGGTGACCTGCCCGGGCGGCCTCCTTTGCCTGAGCCACTGCTCCATGGAACTGGTTATGAACCTTCTTTGCCTTTTCAACCAGGGCAAGAATCTCCTGATTGTCAGTATCCATATGATCAAACCATCCGCCGAGACTACAGGCATGAGAATCTCCTCCTCCGGCAAATGGTTTTTGCTCTGAAACGAGCCTTGCCAGCTTTATCAGCAGCACCTCATGCTCTTTTTCAGCCCCATTTAGGAGGGATTGGCGCAACATGGGGTTGACAATATCTGCTCTCACAAGTTGCTGAGACAGTTCTAGCGCTTGTCTATTGACCTTGCCCCATTTTTTAAGGTTCGTGTTAAAATCCCGCCATTCTGGCCCTACCTCTTCGATAAATGGCAGCCTCTGGAACTCGGCGGCAATTTTGCTATAATGTTTTCTCACCGTAGCAAGATCCGTTACGACCTTTTCCCGTTGCTGAACGGTGGCATAGGGGGTGAGCAGAGAGCACATCAGTCCATCAATAAGTGCTGTATCGGATTTTAGTAGCAGAAGTTTTTCTATTGCTGGCATTCTATTGTTAGCTAACTCCTGTTCCTGATCATGCAGGGCTTTCATTTGAAAAATACCAACCAGGCCGACAAATAGTACAATCAGGGCAGTGAGGGCAAAGCCTCCACCCAGCTTTACTCCTAACTTTAAATTCTTCATACTTTCTCCTTGCGTATAACGATGTTTGATACTCCTGTATCTTTGCTCTTTAGATAATAGTCCACAATTTTTTTTTTGATCTCTTTTTCTGTTACATATAGAATTATCTATGTTTCTGGTCATTTAAACTAAAAAGTAAAATGGTACAATATCTATTTATCAAATTAGCTCAGCCATCTTTCTGGAGTGCCCTAACCGGTAAAGACAAAAAACATAAATGGTATAGAAATACGAAAAGAGGTCTCTTGCGAAATAAAAAAGATGTGCGCAGATGGGGGCGCAATGGGTTACATGGGAGCCTTGCCCTAGAGATAGCAGAAGAGGATGTTCGTCTTGATAAAAAATACAACAATGACGATTCAATATGGGGGCCTGTGTAGTTGCCGTTGCATATTGATGTATAGAGGATTATTGCCGTAGCTATTTAGGAGGAGCTTTTTCGTTCTGGCTTGAAGCGGCCTGTGCCCTTATGAAAAAAGAGGGCAGGAGAGGTGCTTGCATAGAGGATAGAGAACCAGCCCTATATCCAAGAGGCTTACAGGAAATCCAGGGGGAAGGTGTTCAGGCAGCCCGCGACTGGGCTGCCTGAGTAGTATGTTTTAAATTTTAAATTGTCCTACAGCTGTCTTGAGGGCCTCGGCTATTCCGGAGAGTTCGCCTGCCCTGGTTTTCACGTGACTACTGGAGATATTCATCTCGTTTGCACTGTTGGTTACTCCTGCAATTTCTGCCGAGATACTCTCGGCCACGGCAGAACTGCTTGCCACGTTCTCACTCACCTCGGTGATACCGCTTGAGGCCTGGCTGACATTGATGGCAATTTCTCTGGTGGTCACACTCTGCTCTTCAACCGCGGTGGCAATGGTTGATACAATCTGATCGACATCGGCAATGACCTGACGAATCTCATCAATTTCCTTTACGGTTACTCCCGTCGCCTGTTGAATGCCATCGATCTTCTCTTTAATATCAAGGGTTGCACTGGCTGTCTGTTTGGCCAGATCTTTAATCTCGTTTGCCACTACGGCAAAACCCTTACCTGCCTCACCGGCTCGTGCCGCCTCGATGGTGGCATTAAGGGCCAGCAGATTTGTCTGCTCGGAAATTTCGGTAATAGCCTCCGTCACCCGGGTGATCTCAGCGGCGGCCGTGCCAAGTTCGTCAACACGTTGCGATGCCTGTTGAGAACGATCAACAGCCTGTTGACTAATACCCTTTGCCTTGCTGGAGTTCTCGGCAATTTCGCCTATGGTTGCGTTCATCTGTTCCGCAGCTGCGGCCACCATGGAAACATTGACCGAGGCCTCTTCCATTGCCGCTGCCACGGAATTTTGGTTGGCACTCATTTCTTCAGCTGACTGAGCTACTTGGGTTGATCTACTGGCGGTATCTAAAACTCCTTTTGCCATATCATCGGAGATGGAGACAAGTTCAGAGGAGGCGTCGTCCAGGACGTCTACCCGCTGATTAATGTCCCCCATCACTCCTCGCAGGTTAGTTGACATCTCGTTAAGCGAGATTGCCAACAGGCCAATTTCATCTTTTTGATCCACATCCATTTGCTGGGTCATATCACCATCTGCCATCTTCCTTGCCAACTCAACACCCTTAAAAAGAGGACGGGTGATCAAGAGGGTCAGGATAAGGCCCAGTCCCAGGGCAAGGGCAACGCCTACGACAATGCCAATGATGATGAGCATCTTACCCTTCTTGGCAATTGCCTTGGCTTCTGTCGCAACCCTATGGGCTCCTGTATTAGCTTTTAACGCAATGGCATCTGCGGCTACATAGACACGGTTTTGGTAGAGCACTGCATCCTGCAGGAGGAGGGAACTCATCTTGTGAAATCTTTGATAGGCTGAGTCAACGGGTTTGCTCATCTGGGTCAGTACGGCAAAGACCTTCTCGCTCATTGGGTAGACGTCACTCTCCATGAGCAGTTGCGCCTTGTCGAGGTGACCAGCCCTGGCGGTCTCTTTTACCTGCGCCACTGCCCCATGAAACTGGTCATGAACTCTCTTGGCCTCTCCAACCAGGGCAAGGATTTCCGGATTACGGGTATCCATATTGTTAAACCACTTGCCAAGATCACAGTCACGGGCATCCGCTCCTCCGGCAAAGGGTCTCCCAGCCGAAACGAGTCTGGCCAGCTTTATCAGCAGAACCTCATGGTCCTTTTCAGCCTTTTGTAAGAGCGTTTGTCGAAACATTGGATTGACAATATCACTGCTCACAAGCTGTTCGGACAGTTCAGCTACCTGGTTATTGACCGCTGACCATTTTTTAAGGTTTGTCATTAACTCCCGCCATTCGGGTTCAACCTCTTCTATAAATGGGAGCTTCTGGAAACTGCCAATAAGTATTCCGTAATTGGCTCTTGTTGTAAGGAGGTCTGTTGCAACCTTTTTTCGTTGCTGAATTGTAGCATATGGAGTGAGTAGAGAACGCATCATCCCGCCAACAATAGCTGCGTCGGATTTGATTTGCATAATTTTTTCTACTGCAGGCATTCTATTATCAGCCAACTCCTGCTCTTGGTTATGCAGGGCCTCCAGTTGGAAGATACCGACTAGGCCAACAAAAAGGACAATCAAGGCCGTGAGGGCAAAACCTCCACCTAGTTTTATCCCTAACTTTAAATTTTTCATTTTTCTCTCCCTGTGTATAATTTAGCTTTGATATTGAGGAACCCTTAGCTATTGGGCTGATCTGACGATGGGACTGGATTTTGTAATAGGTGTGGCACTCATGCTCAAATGTCTCAGCGGGGTTTGCCTTGTTACAGCAGGTCAAGGTTTAGATGCTAAAAACCATAATCCCTCTCAAGGGCCTTGTTGGTATTTTCTAAAACAATCGTTCTCGTAAACAATCTCAGCGATTTTAGAAATTTTTGCAACTGTTATCATTGGGTTATTTGGTGCTGAAATTTAAATTAGGTGGAAAGATCTGTGCATTTGGATTTGTTGACGGTATTTACTTAAGGTAAAATTTAAAGCTCTTGCTTGAGCTATAAGATATTGATTTTGCATTTAAATGACTATTTGGCTAGAGGAGGCCTTTGGGGACGCCTCTAACGTGCTGTTACTGTTGAGTTCTGGGCTGATGGATAGGTGCATAGGCTAAGTCGTTGGCTAGGCGTTTTGAAGTTTTTTACAAAAAAGCGGAAGAAGCAGGCGGGAAGGGGTTTTTGCGTAAAGAACAGATGGGGAAAAAATATTTAGGGGATCTGGGAGAGATGATCAGACAGCCCAGGCGATGGATTGGGCTGTCTGACTAAGTGAGAGGGGGCTTAAATTTTAAATTTTCCTACAACTGTCTTGAGGGCTTCGGCTATACCGGAGAGTTCGCCTGCCCTGGTCTTCACGTGGCTACTGGAGATATTCATATCGTTTGCACTGCTGTTTACTTCTGCAATCTCTGCCGAGATGCTCTCTGCTACGGCAGAACTGCTTGCCACGTTCTCGCTCACCTCGGTGATACCGCTTGAGGCCTGGCTGACATTGATGGCAATTTCTCTTGTCGTCACACTCTGTTCCTCAACCGCGGTGGCAATGGTTGCCACAATCTGATCGACATCGGCAATAACCTGACGAATCTCATCAATTTCTTTTACGGTGACTCCTGTTGCCTGTTGAATGCCATCAATTTTTTCCTTGATATCAAGGGTTGCATTGGCTGTCTGCTGAGCCAGATCTTTAATCTCATTTGCCACCACCGCAAAGCCCTTACCTGCCTCACCGGCACGAGCCGCCTCGATGGTGGCATTAAGGGCCAACAGATTTGTCTGCTCGGAAATTTCGGTAATGGCCTCGGTTACCCGGGTGATTTCAGCGGCGGCTGTGCCAAGCTCGTCAACACGCTGTGATGCCTGGCGAGAACGATCAACGGCCTGTTGGCTGATGTTTTTTGCTTTGCTGGAATTCTCGGCAATTTCGCCTATGGTTGCGTTCATCTCTTCAGCGGCTGCGGCCACCATGGAAACATTGACCGAGGCCTCTTCCATTGCTGCTGCCACAGAGTTTTGGTTGGCGCTCATCTCTTCAGCCGATCCTGCCACCTGGGTTGATCTACTGGCGGTATCCATAACGCCTCTGGCCATATCATCGGAGATATTGACAAGTTCTGTAGCAGAGTTGTCCAGAACGTCTACCCGCTGATTAATGTCTCCTATAACGCCCCGCAGGCTGGTTGACATCTCGTTAAGCGAGATTGCCAGCAGGCCAATTTCATCCCTTTGATTCACATCCATCTGCTGGGTCATATCACCTTCTGCCATCCTCCTTGCCAGTTCAACTCCCTTGGAGAGGGGGCGGGTGATGAGGATGGTCAGGAAGACCCCTAGCCCCAAGGCCAGTATAACGCCCACGATAATGCCAATAATGATGAGTTGTTCACCGTTTTTGGCAATTGACTTAGCCTCTGTTGCAACTCTATGAGCTCCTGCCTCTGCCTTGACAGCGATGGCATCAATAGCCGTATTAACAAGATCCTGATAGACCACCGCATCCTCTAGTAGGAGGGAATTCATCTTGCGAAATTTCTTATAGGCTGTGACAACGGGCTTTGTCATTTTTGTTAGCAGAGAAAATATTTTTTCGCTCTTTGGGTAGACGTCGCTTTCCATAAGCTCTTTTGCCTCGACAAGGCGACCTGTCTTGGTGGCCTCTTTTACCTGAGCTGCAGCTCTGTGAAACTGGTCATGGGCCCTTTTGGTCTCTCCTGTCAGGGCAAGGATTTCCGGATTGCGGGTATCCATATTGTTAAGCCATTTGCCAAGATTACAGGCATGAGCATCTGTTCCGCCACTAAATGCTTTATCTACTGAAACGAGCCTAGCCAGTTTTTTCAGGAGAACCTCATGGTCTCTTTCCACTTGAGCAAGGAGACTTTGGAGTCGCATGGGATTGACAATATCGCTGGCTACAAGTTGTTGAGAGAGATCCACTGCCTGATTATTGACCTCAGCCCATTGTTTAAGGTTCGCCTTTACGTCCCGCTATTCCGATTCTACTTCTTCGGCAAATGGTAACTTCTGGAAATCGACAAGAACTTCCCCGTAACTGGCCCTTATCGTGGCAAGATCCGCTACGGTCTTCTCCCGCTGCTGAACGGTGGCATATGGGGTGAGCAGAGAGCGCATCATCCCGCCAATAACAGCTGATTCGGCTTTGATTTGCATAATTTCTTTTACTGCCGGCATTCTATTGTTAGCGAGTTCCTGTTCATGGTGATGCAGGTCTTCCAGTTGAAAGATGCCAACAAGACCTACAAAAAGCACAATCAGGGCAGTGAGGGCAAAACCTCCCCCCAGTTTTATCCCTAACTTTAAATTCTTCATTCTCTCTCCTTGCATGTAAGTACGTTTGATACGTATGTACCAATAACCAATGGATAAATATCTACACAGACTTTTTCTTCACCTTTACCGGAGGTGGAGTGACCATGCAGCTAGCTAATTTATCGTCTTAAAACGCTATACTCTTTATTGGTATTTTGTCTGTCGAAATGAGCTGTGGGGGAGTATGTGTTGAGGTGAAGATCTTTTTCCACCTTGAGCTGAAAACTGTTTTGAAAATAGATTTTGCTAAAATAGATAGTTATCGGCAGTGTTCGGTATTGGTTTCTCTGGCGTCCTAACTGTTTATGGGCAAATACTCTTCCCTAGAAAAAAATAGATAGAAGGTGTAGGCTAAAAGGATATAGAATAAAGTGGTTAGTAATGTTTATTGACAATAAATGCTCTTCAAAGAATATGGAGAGATTCCTCAACTACCCTGGCATAAAACCATGAGCGCAAAAATTATAAGTGGTACAGAAATACGAAAAGAGATCCTTGGCGAAATAAAAGATGCCGTGACGGAGATGAAGGACAAATACGGTACTGTCCCGGGACTTGTTACCATCCTTGTTGGCGAAAGCCCTGCCTCAATGAGCTATGTTTCCTTGAAGATAAAAACAGCACTGAGTCTTGGCTTTTATGAGGTGCAGGAGAGTTTGTCTGTAGAGACAACAGAGGCAGAGCTTCTGGCCCTTATTGAAAAATATAATAACGATGATTCAATACACGGTGTACTTGTGCAGTTACCACTGCCAAAGCATATTAATGAACAAAATATTATTACCGCAATTGATCCGGATAAAGACGTTGATGCCTTTCATCCTGTAAATATTGGTCGTCTTATGATTGGTGGAGATGATGTGAAGTTCCTGCCATGTACTCCTGCGGGTATTCAAGAGATGCTTGTTCGTTCCGGAGTTGAGACGGCGGGTGCTGAAGTCGTGGTGGTCGGTAGGTCTAACATAGTGGGTAAACCCATTGCTATGATGATGGCTCAAAAGGGCATTGGTGCTAATGCCACCGTGACCATTGTCCATACGGGAAGCCGTGATCTTGCTACTCATTGTCGCAGGGCTGATATTTTGATTGTTGCGGCAGGAGTGCCTAATCTGGTTAAGCCGGAGTGGATAAAACCGGGTGCAACGGTAATTGATGTGGGTGTTAATCGAGTGGGCACCAACAGTGAAACAGGCAAGGCTATTCTCCGGGGTGATGTTGATTTTGAAGCGGTCAAGGAAATTGCCGGCAAAATTACCCCTGTTCCGGGGGGGGTGGGACCTATGACCATTGCTATGCTTATGAAAAACACCCTGGCTTCAGCCTTAGCGCATAGTAGCTAGCCAGAAAGGGAGGTCGTGTGGATCGAGGTGACTTGCATAAAAGAATTGATCTGGAACTCAATGCGGGCACAGCGCGGGAAGATATTTTTAAGAAGTTATGTAGCAGGGCCGCCGTGGGCCAGGAAAAGAAAATAGCCCTGGCAATTGTCTGTATTCCAGAAGCGCAATTGCGAAAGGCCTTTGCCAAGAGAAATCTTGTCCTCTGTCTCCTTTTGATTTTTAACGGCCTCCTCTCCCTTTTAATAGAGTTTCCTCTTGATCCACAGAGACATATATTTCTTAGCTGGGTAAAGATAATTATGCCCTTTATTTTGGCTGCCTTTTGTTACTCTTTTTACGGTGCCGCCTATCGGTTCATGGCCCTCTGCTCACTGCTGGAGCTTTTTGAAATAGGGGGCACAGCATTCAATCTACCACTGACAGATCTTGCCGGATTAAAATTATTGGTTATCCTTACTGTTATGGTCCTTTCCTGGCATATTGCCCGAAAAGTGTTCCCCCACCTGGGTGTTCTGGGTCTACGTAAAGACCAAAATGGTAACTATCTACTATAAAGCTTCATCTGCTTGGAATTTCATCAAAAAAATATGACCGTATTTCGATTGAACAGAGACTGTACCTTTCCCCACCCGAAGCATGCAGAGTCAGATGGTTTACTCGCAGTCGGCGGTGATCTCTCCGCCAAACGTCTTATTAACGGCTACCGGGATGGTATCTTTCCCTGGTATTCAGAGGGTGATCCCATATTATGGTGGTATACTCATCCCCGTTTTGTCATATATCCTGACAGGTTTACTGCAGGAAAACGCCTGATGCGATATTGGAAAAAGACCAGCTATACCTTCACTATAGACCAGGCATTTTCGCAAGTTATTGGCCTCTGCGGTTCTTCCCGAACAGGCCGAGGTGAAGAGACATGGATACTACCCGAAATGCGAGAGGCATATGGACAATTACATGAGCTTGGTTATGCCCATTCTGTTGAGTGCTGGGATGTTGACAGGCTGGTAGGGGGGCTTTATGGGGTAGAGTTAGGTGGCGTTTTCTTCGGTGAATCTATGTTCTCAACTGTAAGTAATAGCTCTAAATTTTGTCTTATTTATTTAGTTGAACAGGCCCGGAAAAGGGGCGTTCAACTTATTGATTGTCAAATGACCACCCGGCATCTTCTTCAGTTTGGTGCGGTGGAGATAAGCGGCGAAAAATTTTACCAACATCTGCAACTGCTTATTGCTGATATCGGACCTCAACCTGCGTGGAAAATATGAGTGTAAAAATAAAGATTTGTCCTCTCTGTAAAAAAGAAAACAGGACAGAAGAGAATATTTGTTCTGTATGTGCTCAGGTTTGTCTTCACCTCGAACGCAATCTTGAGCTCAGTTCGCGTCTCAAACAACTTGCTGACCAGTCAGATGGACAGGAAGAGATAGAAGAAGAATTGCCAGATGTCCTTGATGCAGTGCGTTATCGTACCTGTGATAGAGATAATAATACATGGTATATATCTATCAGTGAACTTAGTCGACAACCGGTGGAAATATTTGCCTCAACAGCCTTTGATAATGATCATCACCTGCAATCTAAAATTTCCAATTTGACAACCATAACCAGGCTGATTTCTCTTATTCTTCGTCATATTTTTATGGGAGAGAGGTTAAGTCTTGAAAAAACAATTATGCAAATTGAGAGAAGTTCGCGACAAAAAAATGATCTCCCGGAAATGCTCTCTAAGGTACTTGGTAACTATGCGCAAAAAAGACGGCAGTGATCTCCCCTCCCTTATACCTTGAAGACAGATTGGTAGATCAGAGATGTTTTTTGCAGATATCGCTGAACCCGGTGAAGTTCAAAGAGGTTCTCGACCTTAAAGGTGATTTGCCAGGCCGGTTCAGGGACTTCGTGGCGAACAGAAACTAACTTTACCTCGTGAATCTTCATAAAAATTGGTGCATTACTTAATGCTGACATTACCTCGGCACTTGAAGCTCGGGGAATCGATATTATTTGCGGTTTACGTACATTTGTCTGACGAGTTCTCCAGGTAATATTGACAGCATCGTCACGGCGAAAATTTAATTTTTCTAACGTTTTGCATCGTTTATGATGTACTGAAAGTCCATGAGGGGTAAGCAGAGCAAAATTATCCTTAGCGGTAGGATTTGGCTTACAGCAGGAAGAGAGCTTGACTGAGACAGGATCCAGAGTGGTGATCTCTATGGAATTAAAGGCACCGGTTGGGTCTACTAGCGGTGAAATGCCATCAAAGAGATCCTCTTTAATGGCACTGATGATGGTGTGCAGATGCAGGCGGCCTTCGCCAATGAGGGCATGGAGGTCATCAAGGCAATCAATTGAGAACCTTTTGAGGCAAATGTCGATATTAGGGGAGGTTAGCAGGTCGATCGGTAAACCATAGCGGAGCATTTCTTGACGTAATATAGTTGCTCCGACAATGGTGGTTACCTTGCGGCGTCGAGCTCGAAATCCCTTTGCTAATTCTGAACGGGCCCGAGGTGTTTTGCAGGCAGCAAGATTTTCCTGCTCAAAGCGAATAGGTTCATCGGAGTGAATGACACGAACCATATCCCCATCCCGTAAAACATGAGCTGGGCCAACCTTCTCGCTACGAATAAGGGCACCTAGACAGGACAAACCAATGTGGGTATGCACCCGAAAGGCAAAGTCCAGCACCGTGGAATTAACAGGGAGACAGATAAGGTCACCATTGGGGGTATAGGTATAGACTTCTTTTTTACCGCTTGCGGCAATGACATCCCGATAGGAGAAAGAGTCGTCTGTACCAATAATATCAAACATTTCCTGTATTTCTTGGACAAACTTACCCTGCTTGCCAGTTTTGGAGCTCCAGTCACGAAAAATACCACGTTGTCCCTGTAGGGCCATCTCTTTGGTGCGAATTTTTACCAAATATTTCCGGCCTTCAATGATGGTTCTGGCATGAAGTCCTTGGTAACCGGTTGGCTTAGGGTTAGAGATAAAATCACGAATGGTGCGGGGAATAGGAGGGAATGTCTGATTGACAACGCCCAGGGCGTGGTAGCATGAACTTGGTTCATCGACCAGTATTAAAATTTCTACAGGTGTGTCTATCTGCTTGAGCAAGATATGACTGTTGGTGTCATAGTATGCCCACAGATCCTTAATTCTGATATTGACGTCACAGTCCAGATCTAATTCTGAAGCACTTTCCCGCAGTGCCTCTGCTATTTTTGTTACAATAGGCTCATTACCAATATTTCTAACATAGCCCTTTAATTTAACACCCTGCTTAGGGAACTTGTATAAGAGGGCAAGGTTATACATCTCTCGTTTCATGCAAAAGAGGCCAAAGACTGTCGCCAAGGGAGCATAGATATCAAGGGTCTCGTCTGCTATGCGCTGTCTTTTACGTTTTGGCATCGCCTGTAGGGTACGAAGGTTATGGAGGCGATCGGCAAGCTTGACGAGCATAACTTCTGGACGCAGGGCTGCGCCTGAAAAAATCTTTCGATGGGTTCTTTTTGAATTTAACTGTTTGTTGTCAGAAACATGGGTGACCTTGGTGCATCCCTCTACAATTGCCTGAACATAGGAACCAAAAAGTTCACCCACCACTTCAGCAGTTACCTCTTCAACATCTTCAATCGTATCGTGCAAGAGGGCTGCTGCCAAAATTTCCGGATGGGTAATGTCCATCTCGCCGGCAAGAATCTTTGCGACATAACAGGGATGAAGAATGTATGCATCTCCTGATTTACGCCATTGATCGTCGTGGGCATCCACGGCAAAATCAAGCGCACGCCAAAAGACATCGTTTTCCTCTTTGACACCTAGGATGCGTTGCATCTGGGCACGATAAATTTCAAGATCAAAAAGAATATGTCGCATAGACTTTAATAAAAATAATAGAGAATTAATATAAAAAATTATCAAAAGAAATTCAGGCCATCTTTTTCATAGAGATTCTGCTATAATGCAGAATAGGTAAGAAAAGTATAACATCCCTTTAACAATCACTGGTACGTTTAATAACAGACATCTTTTACATCTTTTTTGCTACACTAGAGTAGAATTTTATCAAAGTTTCCGCCTTGAGGAAAACAAAATCCCTATGACCAAGAAAAGAAAGCAGAGCTATAAAAAAAAATCGACCTCTTTTTCGCCTAAAAAAACACAGAAATTAAATAGTCAAGAAGGCGAAATACTTTATCAAATATACGCATCGCAGGCACCTCTCAGGGCAAAGCAGATTTTTGCTAAATGTAAAAAATATAGTTACGAGCAGCTACAAAACTCTCTGCATACTCTTGTTCAGAAAAAGATCATTCATCTTGTTGGCGGTAAGACCTATGTTGTCTCTAATAAGGAACTTTTTTGTACAGCCATCCTCGACGCAAACCCCAGAGGATTTGGCTTTCTGCACAATATGGAAAGTAATATAGAGGCCCAACTGCCGCTTCAGGATCCCTATGTGTCTCAATATAATATGAGCCAGGCCCTGCACGGTGACAAGGTACTGGCCTATATTTTTCGAACAACTCAAAACGGCAGATCAGAGGCAGAAATATTTCATGTTATTAAACGTGGACTGAACAGGATAGCCGGAGTTATTGCCATTGATGGTAGTAAGGGCATTGTTGTTCCCGAGGATAAGCGACTTCCCTTTGTTGTCCAGGTCACCATCCCTGAAGATATGTCTGTTCGGCATGGTGATGGCGTTATTGTTACCCTGAAACAGACGGCTACTCCTGATAAAGTTCGCCAGGGAATGCTCCTTGAAAGTTTTGGCAGTCCCGACTCGGTAAAAAGCCAAATTCGTTTTGTGGTAGAAAAAAGTGTTTTGCCCGATAAGTTCAGTGGGGAGACATATGCAGAACTTGAACAGATGGGAGGCGAAGATCATGATCCCAAGAGAGTTGATCTGCGGGACATTAAGTTTGTTACCATCGATGGAGATACAGCCAAGGACTTTGATGATGCAGTCTGCGTTGAAAAAAGAGGAGTGAACTTTAGGCTTTATGTTGCTATTGCCGATGTATCCCACTTTGTTAAGGTAGGCTCTGCCCTTGATCGGGATGCCTATGAGCGTGGTACTTCTGTCTATTTTCCCGGGACGGTGATTCCCATGCTCCCGGAAAAATTATCTAACAATCTCTGTAGCCTCGTGCCAGATGAGGATCGTCTGACCCTGACGGCCATTCTTGATATTGATAGGGCTGGTAAACTGCAAAAAAAATCTTTCTGTAGGTCACTTATTAGGAGTCAGCACCGTTTTACCTACACTAGGGTGCAAGAGATACTTGATACCCCCGGCTCAGTAAGTGCAGATGAGAAGGCATTTCTCTCCATGTTGCAGGAGGCAGAGAAACTGGCCCGTATTCTCAAGGAGAAAAGAGCTATCCGTGGTGCTCTTGGTTTTACCATGCCTGAGTCAATAATCCTTCTGGATAGTGAGGGGGAGGTAGAAAATGTTGCGCGTAGCGAGGCTCACTTTTCGCAAAAAATTATTGAAGAGTTTATGCTCTCTGCCAATGAGGCGGTTGCCGAATTTTTTACTGAGCAGGGTTGTTCGGCCCTTTATCGAATACACGAAAAGCCGGATGTGGATCGGGTAAAAGAATTTGCTACCTATGCTCATAACCTTGGCATGCAGCTGCCCCCACCGGATAATAGTCCTGCCTGGTTTGGCCGGGTTATTGAGGAGAGTAAGGGGAGCGAGAAGGAGTTTGTGGTTAATAACCTCCTCCTGCGCAGTATGAAACAGGCAAAGTACTCAGCCGATAACGTGGGCCACTTTGGCCTTGCGGCAACGGATTATACCCACTTTACCTCTCCCATTCGCAGGTATCCTGATCTCATGGTTCACCGTGAACTCTGTCGTCTCGTCGGTTATCTTCCTGCCGAAACCAAAAATCGTTCCGCTCAGCAGGCAGGGGATTTCCTTTCAGGCCGTGAACGGGTTGCCACCAAGGCTGAGAGAGAACTGGGGGACAGGCTGAAATGCATCTTTATGGAAAGATATATTGGTGAGACATTTAAAGCTATTATTTCAGGAGTAACAGATACCGGATTTTTTGTTGAACTTAAGGATTTTCCTATTAGTGCCTCGGCACCTATTGAGGAGCTGGTAGAGGATATGTATCTCTTTGATTATCGGGGTCACAATCTTATTGGTCAAAATAAGGGTGCCTTTTTTAGTCTGGGGGATTCTGTTGAGGTGACTGTTCAGCGTATAGACAGGGCTAGAAATCGTGTAATTGTGGCACCGGTACAGTAGATGTGAAAGGGGGCCTCTCCCCCTCTTAGCTGGGATTAAATTTTCTGTTTTTCTTGAGCTGTTGATGCAATGGCTAGTTTGGATTTTGCATGGAAAGATTCAATCTTTAGACAGGAAATTCCCGGGCTAGGACAATACAAAAATATATTTAGGGGCATTTTGCTGGCAGAATAATCGCAAAATGTTACGGAGGATTCTCTGCAATGGATAATAGTAATTGGATGTTAACACTTCTCGAAAACCCCTTTGTAAAGGGGCTCCTGCTTGGACTTATTTTGTGTTTTATTATTTATGTACGAAATTTTGTGCGAAGACGGGAACTTGTAAAAGAGGTTGAGCGCCTGCGTACCCATTTGCATACCAAGTTGGAAATTGATTCCAGAGATAATGAGAGACGTAAACTGGAGTATGAAAAGCTTAAAGAGGAGCGGGATAATTTGCGTATTACCGTTCAATCTTTAAATCATAAACCAGGTCGAAAAGAGATCCGCCAGTACTTTATCTATCAAACAGCCCTTGATATTATGTTTGAAAAGGCGCCTGGCTTTGCTCCAGCCTGGCAGATAACCTTGAAAGAGGCGGAGAGCTTATTTGAAAAATCAGAGAGAGGGGTGATGCCACTGCTGAAAAGATTTATGCCTTCCAATATACATAAGCAGGCTGAAGAGTTTGAGAAGATTAGTAAAAAATCTATTGACAATAAGCTGTTAGGATGATGACACTGCAGACGATTCAGATCGTATGCAGTGTCATCGCAGCCCCATTAGATATAGCACTCATTGAGTCCATAAAGTGGGCAGTTTGGGCATAGTGGTTTGTTTTTTTTGCAAAATTTCTTTGCCGTCATAACGATAAGGGCGTGATATTCGTTGAAGATACTGGCCTCTTCTTCGATATTTGCCATAAAGGTCTTCTGCATTGTCTGATAGTCTGTCTCCTCATCCACCATATTATGGCGGGAAAATATCCGATGGGTATAGCTATCTATAACAAAGATTGGTTTGCCTGCTGCATAGAGTAAAATGGCGTCCGCAGTCTCTTCGCCGACGCCTCTCACCTTGAGCAGGGCCTGGCGAGCCTGTCCGAGTTCATCGGCTAGTAGGGCATCAATCTTGCCCCCATAATTCTCTGCTATCATTACCAGCAAATTGCCTAGTCTGGCTGCCTTGACATTAAAAAAACCGGCAGGTTTGATGAGCTCTGCTAAGGCTTTCTCGGGCAGGGCAAGCAGAGCATCGTAATTTAATAGATGAGCAAACTCCAAATTAGCCAGGGCCTTTTCGACATTTTTCCAACTGGTGCCTTGGGTTAAGACGGCACCAACGATGATTTCAAAGGGGCTTTTAGCCGGCCACCACTGTTGAGGACCAAAAAATGCTAACATTTTTTGGTATGCCTCTTCATAGGGGGACACGCTAATCACCCAAGCAGATGCCAATATCCCGGGCGGTTTGCACCTTGTCACTGGTGAGATCAACCTTCTTACGTGCCCTGATTGCATCTGCTATGGGAACAGCTTTCATCTCTGAATTTTTCAGGGCTACCATATGGTCAAAGGTTTCCTGCTCCACCAGTCGTACTGCTGCTGCGCCAAATCGAAGTGCCAATAGTCTGTCAAAGGTGGTTGGAGAGCCGCCTCGCTGAAGATGTCCCAGAACAAGGGAGCGGGTGTCTTTGTCGGTACGCCTCTGTATCTCTGTGGCAACCCATTCTCCTACTCCGCCAAGGATAACCTCCTGACGTCCAGGTTCTAATCCGCCCTTAATAAACCGTTGGCCATTAAGCGCCTGTGCCCCTTCGGCCACTACCACAATAGAGTAATCCTTACCGCGTAGATCATTGTCTGTAATTTTTTCACAGACCTTGTCCATATCAAAGGGTACTTCTGGAATGAGAATAATATCCGCTCCCCCGGAAATACCAGAGTAGAGGGCTATCCATCCGGAATCACGTCCCATGACCTCCACCACCATGACTCTGTCGTGGGATTTTGCCGTGGAGTGCAATTTGTCGAGGGCTTCGGTGGCAGTGGAGACGGCAGTGTCAAAACCAAAGGTTCTGTCAGTCTCTTCAAGATCATTATCAATGGTTTTGGGTACACCGATAACAGGCATTCCCTTTTCGGCAAATTGGTGAGCAATCTCCATGCTACCGTCACCACCGATGGCTATGTGGCAGTCAAAGTTCATTCTCTTGAAATTTCGCAAGATTTTATCAGAGATATCGATGACCTGTGTCTCGCCTGCTAGATTTTTAACAGGATTTGCAAAGGGATTGCCCTTATTAGTTGAACCAATAATGGTTCCACCAATTGCATAAATACCCTCTACATCACGGGGTCTTAGCTGTATCATTTCCTCTAAATCTAAAAATCCGGCATAGCCGTTGCGACTGCCATAAACTTCCCATCCTTTTCGATAACAGGCATGGACAACAGCGTAGATAACTGCATTGAGACCAGGGGCGTCACCACCACCCGTAGAAATCGCTATTTTTTTCATAATTGCTCTCTTCTGATAATCAAAAATTATTAAATGACACCGGTAGATAAATCTCTTTCCCTCAATATACCTTCCACCCAGGCTAAAAACAAAAAGAACAGCTGTTTGCTGAGTAGCTATAAAAAAAACTATACCTAGACTTCATGCTATGGTAAATACTTATAAGTAAGCTACGAGATTATATTGTAGTTATAGGAGTTGGTGGATTGACTATCCAGACAAACCACCTTATTTTTTAGGTATGTCTGAATGCACTGAGAGTAATGGTTTCTCTCAATATGCTGTATTCACAATATATTACTATCACAACTGGAGAACACTCATGTCTGATTTCAACGTAACAGACTTGGCTATAGACAAGTTGAAAGAATACATGGAGCAGAATAAGATTGATTCTGCTCTTCGTATTGCTCTTATGCAGGGCGGCTGAGCTGGCCCATCTTTGGGATTGGCTCTGGATGAGCCAAAAGATAATGATAAGAGCTTTGATTTTGATTCAATTACTTTCCTCATCGAGGAAAGTCTTCTTGAAACCACAGGCGGCGTGAAGGTTGATTACCTTGATGCTGGTCCTCGTTCTGGTTTTAGCATCTCCTCCGTTGTTCCATTGGCGGGTGGCGGTGGATGTAGCTCGGGCTCCTGTAGCTCTGGCAGCTGCGGTTGATCTGCTACATAGTTTTTTAGCAGTTTAAGGCATGCCTCTCCGGCATGCCTTTTTTGTTTGTCCTCCTGCTCGTCTCCCTGTACATTTTTCTGTTTTCAACCCCTTTTCCCTGGCAATCATCTTGATTAAATCATTGACTAAGGGTCTTTCATGACTACTTTCTCCTTTTGAAAAACAATAAGAGTTATCTTGTATATAAGGAGAAAAAGATATGCAACTTGATAAGTTTACCCTTAAGTCTCAGGAGGCCGTTCAGGCCGCCCAGCAGCAGGCAAGACAGATGGGGCATCAGGAAATTCATCTCAGCCATCTAGTCCTTGCCATACTGCAACAAACCGACAGCATTATTATTCCCGTTCTCAAAAAAATGGGTGTTCAGCCGCATATGTTAGAGGTGGCTTTGCAGGAGGCCCTTGCTGCTATACCTAAGGTCTCCGGCAGTGGAGCGGGCCAGGTCTACGCCTCTCAGGCCCTGACTACCCTCTTTGACTCGGCCAGTGATATTGCCTCATCCATGCAGGACGATTTTGTCAGTATGGAACATATTTTCCTTGCCGCCCTACGGGTAAAAAAAGATGCTGTTGCAGATGTTTTTAAAAGAAATCAGGTGAGTGAAAAACAGTTCCTTCAGGCCCTGATGGATATTAGGGGTAATCAAAGGGTTACTGATCAATCTCCTGAAGAGAAATTTCAGGCTCTGCAAAAATATGCCGATAATCTTACCGATAGGGCAAAACAGGGCAAGATTGATCCTGTCATTGGTCGTGACGAAGAGATACGTAGGGTTATTCAGGTTCTTTCTAGACGTACCAAGAATAATCCTATTCTCATAGGTGAACCGGGTGTTGGTAAGACTGCCATCGTTGAGGGACTGGCCCAACGGATTGTTGACGATGATATTCCCACCACCCTGAAGAATAAGCAGGTTGTTACCCTGGATATGGGCGCTCTTATTGCCGGAGCGAAGTATCGGGGTGAATTTGAAGACCGTCTTAAGGCGGTGCTTAAAGAGGTGGAGAAGCAGGCGGGGAATATCATTCTCTTTATTGATGAGCTTCATACCATTGTCGGGGCCGGTGCCTCGGAGGGATCAATGGATGCCTCCAATATGCTAAAACCTGCCCTGGCTCGGGGGGAGTTGCACTGCGTAGGTGCCACCACTCTCAACGAATATAAGAAGTACATTGAAAAAGACACCGCCCTTGAACGAAGGTTCCAACCCGTTCTTGTCCAGGAACCCAGTGTTGAGGATACCGTGGCTATCCTCCGTGGGATTAAGGAGAAGTATGAGATACACCATGGTGTCCGTATTCAGGATGCGGCCACCGTTGCGGCGGTAACCCTTTCTAATCGTTATATTGCAGATCGTTTTCTCCCCGATAAGGCCATTGACCTCATCGATGAGGCGGCTTCGCAACTGCGGATTGAGATAGATTCTATGCCAACGGAGATTGATCAGCTCCAACGCAAATGTATGAAGCTTGAGATAGAGCAGGAGGCTTTGAAGAAGGAGAAGGATTCAGCCTCTATCTCCAGGCTTCAGGAGAGTAAGAAGCAACTCGCTGATCTCAGTGATGAGCTTAA